>JBIPMO010000170.1:0-6703 GCA_044369085.1 Phycisphaerales bacterium | reverse complement strand
CATCCTCGTCGGCGACATGCGCGACCTCGAAACCATCGAATCCGCCATCCGAGCCGCCGAGACGGGCCACCTGGTCTTCGGCACCCTCCACACCACCGGCGCTGCCAAGACCATCGACCGCATCGTCGATGCCTTCCCCGTCACCCAACAAAACCAGATCAGAGTCCAGCTCTCAACCTCCCTCCTCTGCGTCCTGTCCCAGGTGCTCCTCCCCAGGATCGACACCAAGGGCATGGTCGCCGCCTACGAGTTCCTCGTCGTCACCCCCGCCATCGCCAACCTCATCCGCGACAACAAGTCGTTCCGAATCGACTCAGCCATCCAGACGGGCAAAAAGTTCGGCATGCAGCTCCTCGATGAGCACCTCTGGACCCTCTACAGCGGTGGCAAAATCGCCGCCGATGAGATGGTCGACAAGGCCAAGAACCCGACCGAACTCCGCGACCGGGTCCACAAACTCGGCCGCACTGTCGGACGCGCTGAACTGGACATCAAGGAAGATGCCAGCTAACGCTGTTAAGTGTTCGTATTTAAATCGGGTATTCAGCGGCCCTGCATCGCCTTGATTTAAACATGTCGTATTCGTAAGTCCAGCGTTTTTCTCTGGTAACGTGGGATCCTCGCGTTATTCTGCACGAAACGGAGAGTGGGTCGGATCCGACCCGCTCGCTCGGAGTCTCCTTTCTCCATGCCCCCGACCACTCCGACCAACCCGACCGGGAAAGTAGATCCTTCCGAGCTGAAGCAGCGGAAGATTGGTCGCATCCTCACCAAGCTCGGCAAGGTCTCGCGGGAAACCGTTCACGAGGCCCTCGAGATTCAGAAGACGCGCAAGGCCCCGCTTGGGCAGCTGCTCGTTGAGCTCGGTCACATCACCCAGCGTGATGTGGCTGAAGCGCTCGCGGGCCAGGCGGGCATGGCCTTCGAGGATCTGGAAGGCCGCACGATCCCGGATGAGGTCCGGAACGCTCTCCCCGCCGAAACCGCGATGGCCTACCAGGTCATCCCAATCGACTACGACCCCAAGATCCGCAAGATCAAGATCGCTCTCAAGAGCCCATCCAACTTTCGCGCCGTTGACGACCTCAAGATGCTCATGGGTCTGAAGGTCGAGGCGGTGGTCGCGGATGAGAAGCAGGTCGATGCCCTTCTTCAGAAGATGTACGCGGGCCAGAAGCAGTCCGTCCTCGATGTCGTCTCGGAAATGGCCAGCGACCAGAAGCTGTCCAAGCTCGCCAAGACCGGCGCCGCGGGCGGGGCGGCGAGCGGGGCCTCCATCGACCTCGACTCCGTCATGGAGGCCTCCGAGGACAACAAGGTCATCAAGCTCTTGAACCTCGTCCTCCTCCAGGCCATCAAGGACAAGGCCTCGGACATCCACTTCGAGCCCTTCGAGACCGAGTTCAAGATGCGCTACCGCATCGACGGTGTGCTCTACGAGATGGTCCCGCCCCCCAAGCACCTGGGCCCGGCCATCACCAGCCGCGTCAAGGTCATGGCCAACCTCGACATCGCCGAGCGCCGCCTGCCCCAGGACGGCCGCGTCGAGCTCCAGGTCGGCGGCCGACCGGTCGACCTCCGCGTCGCGGTCCTCCCGACCATGCACGGCGAGAGCGTCGTCATGCGCGTCCTTGACCGCACCAACGTCGAACTCTCCCTCGACCGCGTCGGCCTGTCGCAGGCCGACCTCGAGGTCACCCGAGCGGTGATGAGCAAGCCCAACGGCATCGTCATCGTCACCGGTCCCACAGGCTCGGGCAAGACCACCACCCTCTACGCCGCTCTGGCCGAGCTCAACGACATCGAGACCAAGATCCTCACCGCCGAGGACCCCGTCGAGTACGACATCGACGGGCTTTGCCAGTGCCAGATCAACACCGATGCGGGCCTCACCTTCGCCAAGTGCCTCCGGTCGTTCCTGCGTCAGGACCCCGACATCATCCTCGTCGGTGAGATCCGCGACCTCGAGACCGCGCAGATCGCCGTGCAGGCCTCGCTCACGGGCCACCTGGTGCTCAGCACGCTGCACACCAACGATGCCCCCTCGTCGATCGTCCGCCTGCTCGACCTGGGCCTCGAATCGTTCCTCCTGACCGCGACCATCGAAGCGGTCATCGCCCAGCGCCTGGTCCGCACCATCTGCTCCAAGTGCAAGGAGCCCTACACCCCCAGCGAGGAGCAGCTGATGGAGCTGCAGCTCCCGCTCGAAGAGGTCCCCGCGGGCACGCGCTTCTACCGCGGCAAGGGCTGCGAGAACTGCCACGGATCGGGCTACAAGGGCCGCACCGCGCTGTTCGAGATCATGGTCATGGATGACGGGCTGCGCGACCTCGTGATGAAGCAGGCCAGCACCTCGGTGCTCCGCGATGAGGCTCGCAAGCGCGGCATGAAGTCGCTGCGTGAATCGGGCCTCCGAGCCATCTTCGAGGGCATGACAACCATCGACGAGGTCGTCCGAGAGACGATCCTCGAAGAGTAGTACGAACCAGACCCAGTCCCTTTCCCAGACGCGGGCCCCGGCCGCGAGACAACCACCGCATCAGATCAGCCGCAGCGGACCCACCACCCGGGCACGCGACGGCGGGAGCCGACCAATGCCGACCTTCACATACGAAGCCCTCGACAAAGCCGGGAAACGCCAGAAGGGCACCATCGAGGCCGCCACCAGCGAAGAGGCGATCCAGCGCATCAAGCTGCAGCAACTCTACCCCACCTCGGTCCGCGAGGAGAAGACCAAGAAGAGCGCCGCCACCGGCCCGGTCGCCGCCAAGAAGAAGAAGGGCGGCGGCTTTGCCATCGGCAAGGTCAGCGCCAAGCACCTGACCGTCTTCACGCGACAGATGTCCACGCTGCAGGACGCGGGCCTCCCGCTCCTGCGCTCGCTCCAGATCCTCGAGAACCAGCAGAAGCCCGGCAAGTTCAAGAACATCCTTATCGGCGTCGTCGAGGAGGTCGAGGGCGGCGCTTCCCTCTCCGAGGGCATGAGCAAGTTCCCCCGCGCCTTCAACACCCTCTACTGCAAAATGGTCAACGCCGGTGAGATCGGCGGCGTGCTCGACGTCATCCTGCAGCGCCTGGCCGAGTTCATGGAGAAGGCCCAGCGCCTGAAGTCCAAGGTCACGGGCGCGATGATCTACCCCGTCGCCGTCGTGCTCGTCTCGGTCGCCATCGTCACGGGCATCATGGTCTTCATCATCCCCAAGTTCCAGGAGATCTTCGCCGACTTCGGCGTCGAGCTGCCCGCCCTCACCATGGGCCTCATCAACACCTCCTCGTGGATGATCGGCAACTACCCCACCAAGGGGGCCATGACCATCTGGGGCGTGTGGTACGTGCTCGCCTCGCCCTTCGTCTTCTTCTTCGGGCTCAAGGTCCTCCGCACCACCAAGTACGGCAAGGCCGCGAGCGACACCGCCCTCCTGTGGATCCCCGTCATCGGCCCGCTCGTCCGCAAGACCGTCATCGCCAAGTTCACGCGCACCCTGGGCACCCTCATCGCCGCGGGCGTCCCCATCCTCGAGGCCGTCACCATCACCAAGGAGACGAGCGGAAACTACGTCTTCGAGAAGGCCCTGGGCGCTGTCCACGATTCCATCCGCGAGGGTGAGTCCTTCGCCGCCCCGCTCCGCGATGCCAAGGTCTGCGACCCCATCGTGGTCAACATGATCGATGTCGGCGAAGAGACCGGCGACATGGACACCATGCTCCTCAAGATCGCGGACAACTACGACGACGAGGTCGACAACGCCGTCGCGGGCCTGGTCAAGCTGATCGAGCCCATGCTCGTCGTCGGCCTGGGCGGCCTGATCGGCACCATCGTCGTCGCGATGTTCCTCCCCATGGTCAAGATGATCGAGAGCCTCCAGAAGTGACGCGCACCACCACGCCATCCCCCGCTTCTGCCCCCGCGCCGGCCGTCTGCCGCCGAGCTTTTACGCTCGTCGAGCTGCTCACCGTCGTGGTCATCATCGGCGTGCTCATCGGCATCCTGCTCGTCGCGTTCACGGGCGTGCTCCGCACCAGCAAGAACCTGCAGTGCGAGCGCACCCTCCGGACCATCGGCGACGCCGTGCAGTCCTTCAACACCGATTTCCGCTACGACCCGCCGCTGCTGCGCATCCAGCGCGACGACTGGGACATCGGCGAGGCGACCACCGCGGGCGACACCGTCGTGATCCCCGAGGCCTGGCCCACCTCCGCCGCGGGCGATCCCCCCACCTCCGCCCGCACGCGCCAGAACCTCGAGCAGACGCGCTACGCCAGCGAGTACTCCGCCGCCGTCTACCTCATGGGAGCGGGCGACATCGACGGCCAGACCGTGACCAACGACAACGCGGTCGACACCACGCAGCCCAACCGCGGCGCCAATCAAGATGAGGATGACGGCAAGTCAGGCCCGGGCGTCCGCGATCCGGGCCCGGATCGCTCCTGGGGCGGCGCGGGCGACCGCGGCCAGCAGACCAGCGGCACCAGCCAGCGCCGGGCCATCCGCACCGGCCGCACCTACGGGCCCTACCTCGACCAGACCTCCATGGCCTCCCTCATGCTCCTGGACCAGAACACCGGGCTCTACCGCATCGCCGACCCCTGGGGCCAGCCCATCCGCTACTACCGCAACTGGCCCACCAAGAACCGCCCCAGCAGCGGCGAGCCCGAGGCGAGCGTCGCGTTCACCCCCGTCGAGATCCGCAACCCGATCGCCGTCGAGCACCAGATGGCCTCATCCAACCAGCCCAACTACGAGTTCGAGCGCGAGGTGCTCTCCGCTCGCTTCATGCTCCTCTCGGCCGGGCAGAACTCCCTGACCTCCACCGCCGCGGGCGAGCTGCGGCCCGTCCCGCTCTTCGGCGACCGCGCCCGCGGCAGCCCGGGCGCCTCGATCGTGGACCCCGCCGACCTGGGCCCGTTCATCCAGGACCTGAGCGTCGAGTTCGATCCCACCGCCGGTGCCGACATCGACCGGGCCTACATGCTCTCTGACCTCTCCGACAACGTGAGATTCATCCCGTGACCAACCGTCCCCGCCATCCCCGCCCGTCCCACCGCCGAGCCTTCACGCTCGTCGAGTTGCTCGTTGTCATGACGATCATCGTCGTGCTCACCGGGCTCATCACCGGCGTGGGCATCGCCGTGTTCCGCAACCAGCAGGGGTCGGCGACCAAGAATGTCCTGCTGTCGCTCGACCGCGCGCTCGACGAGTACATCGCGCAGACCAGCGCCATCCCCCCCTTCAGTCTGAGCGACTACAACCAGGTGCCGGGCCCCGAGGTCGACCTGGCCGATACGGATTTCTTCCGCGTCTACCCGACGGGCGGCGAGAACAACCCCCGCAGGCCCGATGCCGCCGTCTTCATCAAGCAGGCCCTCACCGTCGGCCAAGCCCAGCCTCTGGTCACGGGCATCGGCGACCGCTTCCTCCGCGCAACCACCGGGCCGACCAGCGCCACCAACCAGGACATCGCGCGCGACGGCACCCCCAGCGTCGTCGATGCCTGGGCCAACGCCGACTGGGCCGAGCCATGGAACCCCATCGGCCAGACCCTCATCTACTACATCCACCCGCAGAACCAGATGGCCCAGGCGCTCTACGGCAAGTGCGTCAACGGCCGCCCGTACTTCCTCTCCGCCGGCCCCGACCGCATCTACGGCCTCAAGGATGACATCCTCAACACCACCCTCGACCAGCCCACCACCGAAGCGGGCCTTAAAGACAACATCACCTCCTACCCCGTCGGCGAAGCCATCCTCACCCAGGACTTCTTCACCTCGTACCGCTGATCCCTCTTCCCTGATCCCCGACCTCCCCATGATCACCCGCCGCCAATCCCGATTGCTGGCCGCCGCGTTCACGCTCATCGAGCTGCTGGTGGTGATCTCGATCATCGCGCTGGTGGCCGCGGCGCTCCTGCCCGCGTTCGCTCGCCTCGTCGAGAGCAACAACTACGCCGCGGCGGTCAACACCGTGTCGGCAGCGCTGGGGAGCGCTCGGACGACGGCCGTGCAGACCGGTCGCCGCGCCGGAGTCGTGTTCCTCTGGGATGCCAAGCGCGAGGTCACCACCCTCGTGCTCGTGACCCAGGGGTCAGAGGACCTGGGAGTCCTGACCCGCCGGGCCTCGGCGGGCGGGACGCAGCGCTACGCCCAGATGATGAGCCCCATCCCGCTGACCGCGCCCATCGAGCTCCCCAAGGGCATGGGCGTGTTCGGGCTGTCGTTCGCCCTCGACATCGCCCGCTCGCCCAACGAGATCGCCTGGAACCGCGCCATCGAGACAGATCCCGATGTCTCCAAGTGGTACGCGGGCGAGATGGTGAACATCGACACCGTCACCGAGACGGACGATGTGCGACTGTGGCTCTCCCCGCGCGATGACCCGCGCCTCTACACCGAGGCAGCGGGCAACGACCGGCTGGGCACCGACCCCTGGGATGTCATCCGCGGCATCACCTCGGGCAACATGGACGAGGCCAACCGCGCTGTCCGCCACGCCAACACCTTCTTCATCCAGTTCGGGCCCGATGGGTCCATCGTCACCCCCAAGCGCAGCGGCGGGGACAACGTCTACGACTACTACCTCGAGTTCACCGACGCCCCGATCGACCCGCAGTCCACCGCCAACCCGCCCCGCCCCTACGACGACAACGGTCGCTTCGACCCCGAGAACACCGCCGGGTTGGGAGCGGGCAGGGTCCAGCGCAACCCC
>JBIPMO010000274.1:0-4268 GCA_044369085.1 Phycisphaerales bacterium | reverse complement strand
TCCAGGTGACACGCATGTCATGGGAGACGAGACCGTCGCTTTGAACCTGGGACTTGCCGAGCACGTCGTAGCGCACGCCGGGCGTCTCCCCTCCGAACGCCGCCGACACGTGTCGCTCAAGAACGGCGAGGCTTTCCGAGCCTGTTACAAGCGAACCAGAGGTGATCAGATTGGTGAACAGGGCGATATTCTCTTCACCGCCTGAGATAACCTCCACCGCTCCGCCGCAGACTGGTCTGATACTGATCTCTGAGCCATCGACTGGTCCGATCCCGATCAACGCCGCGTTGATCGATCCTTGCCCGAAATCGATCGTTTCACCTGTCACGAGCGTCCTGTACAGGATCAGCCGCTGGGCGATGGGGAGTGAGCCTGGTTGGTTGAGCGACGGCTCTGTGAAGACGGCATCCTGTGAACCCGGCGACGGCATCTTTGTCTGCAGCGCGTGAACAAAGTGTTTCGACCACGACACGAGTTCATCCGCAGGAGATGACCCCATCGCGACTGCAGCGCACGTGCCGACACCTCCCGCAAGGACGAAGATCCTTAGCGGCCTGACCACGAGACAGCTAGAGATTTGATACACAAAGGCCTCCTTTGTACGGAGACGCTCTGCCCCGCGTGGCCTGAAAGCGATGTCGGCGAACAAAACCCGGCACTTGGCGATCAAGCCGACGTAGAAGCAGAAGCTGCTGTGCGTGCAGTCTACCGCGGGTCTTTCTCAGTGCAAGAGTGATCTCTAAATTTTTTGTACTTGTCAAAGTTCCAGTATCTGCTGGCTCTTCAAGCGCCCGCGCGTCGGGTAGCGCGAGCATCGGTCGCTCGCGCAACTCTTGCGAGCGGCGCGGTATATCGAGTGGTCGAGACAGGCAGAAGGGCTTCGATAGCGCGGCATCGATCCCGATGAGTTGACGCGCGACCGGCTCGCTCGTTTCGCGATGAGTGATACGCTCAAACCCGAATCCTGAGCCAAGCTGAGTGAGAGGTTTGGCGACAATGCGCTTGTCCCCGATTCAGTGGCAGTCGTAAGGTGAGGTTGTCTGCTTCATCCGGCCAGGCGCGCCTGGCCGGATGAAGCAGACAACTCCCGGGGGGGCCAGACTGCCCAGGGCGCTTTGGGGACGATCCTCATTGTAATGCCGGCGCCAGTCTTCGATCTTCTCCTTCGCATCGTCGAGGCTCAGGAACCAGTGCTCGTTCAGGCACTTCGCCCGCAGACGACCGTTGAACGCTTCGATGAGCCCCCCAACTTGGAAATGGGCTGTGGGATTTCCGGGCCTGCTGAAGTCCAGACGCACGCCGTGCAGGTACGCCGACTGGTCCAGCCGCTTGCTGGTGAACTTGGTGCCGTTGTCGACGCGGATCCTCTCCCACAGCGCGCCGCGCTGACGCCCGATGCGGTCGAGCACCTCCGCAACGCGGTCACCGGTGAGCCTCTGGCCGACCTCGATCACCAGGCTCTCAAGCCCCTGGGGGTGAAGTCATCGACCAACGTCAACAGCCGGAACCTCCGGCCGCGGAACGACTGGTCAGCCATGAAGTCCACCCCCGGAAGCTCCAGCTCTCATTCGCATGAGGCGCCTTCGTGGCCTCCGGCCTGGTCATCGCGCTGCGGTGCCGCCTCGGCGCGGCTTGTGACGGCCCACGCACAGGCCTTCTTGCTTGTGCAGCCGGTTTGAGAGCGTGAGGGAGGCGTGCGCACAGCTTCGGATGCGGATCAAGGAGCGGACGGCGGAACGGGTGACATTGGGGTGATCATCGTGTGCAGGTGCTGCCAGCATGGCTTCACAAGCATCGTGATGGTGCGGCAAGGCGAAAAGCTTCACAGTGGGCATCTTCTGGGCAACCACCCGCATGCCCACAACCCCGAATCCTGCCCAAAGTGCCTTGATCTCTCGGCCCACAGTTGCCCTCATGGCGAACGCGTGGCCGCCTTGCTCGACCTCCCCGTTCCCGGAATGCTTCGCCCGCGTGGGCGATACCGGGGAAGGGGAAGGAGAATGCGAGCGGCGGCACACGCGAGGAGATTCGCCATGGCAAAGACCGCTACCAGATCCGCACCGAAAGCCGCACCCGGAACCCCTGCAACATCCAAGCCTGAGTCGCGCTCCCGCCGCAAGGCCCGCATCGATGTCGATGCAGCGCCCGTCACCAAGCCCGAGCCATCAATCAAGACCACCTCGAAGGGAGCGAAGCCAGCCGCGCTGGAAGCGGTCAAGCCCGCCACCGCGTCGCGCATCAAGACCCAGCCATCCAAGCGCCTCAGCGCACTCGACGCCGCAGCGCAGTTGCTCGCGGGCCTGAGCAAGGCTGAAGCATCGACCGGCATCACCGCGCCGGGCCTGATCGATCGCATGGCCAAGGCCAGGCTCTGGACCAGCCCGGGCGGCAAGACCCCCGCCGCCACGCTCTATGCGGCCATGATCCGCGAGATCACCAAGAAGGGACCAGCGTCCCGTTTCGTCCGTGTTTCGCCCGGGCACTTCGCGGCCACCAAGATCGGCGGGCGGTCGTGAGCGGTCGCTTCTCTCGCGCAGACATCGATGACGTCGACCAACTCGCGAGCCTCCCAAGCGAGCGGCTCCGCGAGTTGTGGCGGGACATCATCGGCCGGGCCGCACCCCCGAAACAGCGGCGGGTGCTCATCCGCGAACTCGCGTGGCGCATCCAGGAGCGGCGCTCGTCCGAAGGAGGTCTCGACCCCGAGACGCTCCGCATGCTCAACGCCGCGATCCGCGCACTCGCGGTGAAGGCACCGTCGGAATCACCATCGAGCAATGTCGCAGCAACCGTGCGGGCCGTTCCGCCCCCGACGCGCCATCGCGCAGCTTCGTTGCCGACGACCTCCCGCCTGGTCCGCATGTATCGCGGCACGGCCCACGAAGTCACGGTCGACGCCGATTGTGCGTTCATCTATCGCGGGCAGCCCTACCGCAGCCTGACCGCGATCGCGCGGCTCATCACCGGGGCCGAGTGCTCGGGGCCGAAGTTCTTCGGGCTGACCACCACGGCCCGCAGCCGTGAAGGAACGACGCGATGAATCCACGCTCGCCCGCAGCGCTCCGCTGTGCGATCTACACACGCAAATCGAGCGAAGAAGGCCTCGACATGGCCTTCAACTCCCTCGATGCCCAGCGCGAAGCCTGCCTCGACTACATCAAGAGCCAGCGGCACCAGGGCTGGACTCCGCTGCCTGACAAATACGATGATGGCGGCTTCTCCGGTGGCAATACCGACCGCCCGGGGCTGAAGCGGCTGCTCAGCGCCATCGAAGCGGGCCGCATCGATATCGTCGTGGTGTACAAGGTCGATCGCCTCTCGCGTTCGCTCGCCGACTTCGCCCGGCTGATGCAACTCTTTGACGAGCACCGCGTGTCCTTCGTGTCGGTCACGCAGCAGTTCAGCACGACGAGCTCGATGGGCCGCCTCACGCTCAACATGCTGCTCTCCTTCGCACAGTTCGAGCGCGAGGTCGCGGGCGAGCGCATCCGCGACAAGATCGCCGCGACCAAGAAGAAAGGCATCTGGGTCTGCGGCCAGCCGCCTCTGGGGTACCGCCTTCAGCGCACGGAGGGCGGCACGGCAGATGGCGCGCTCACCGACCGCGTCCTCCGCATCGTGCCCGAAGAAGCCAAGATCATTCGTGCGATCTTCGACGCGTACCTCCAGACCGGTTCGCTTCTGGAAGTCGCTCGGCGAATGAACACCCTCGGCCACACCACCAAGCGCTGGACCAGCACGCGAGCCAGGCAACATGGCGGTAACCCGATGTGCTCGGGCTATATCCACCGCGTGCTCACCAACCCCATCTACATCGGCAAGATCGCGCACACCCGCCGCGTTCAGAACGACACCGCCGCGTCACGCGGCAGCGCGGCCACCGATGTCCACGATGGCCTCCACGAGCCGATCATCGCTCGCGAAGTCTGGGACCGCGTGCAGGAGCGCATGGCCCGCATCGTGCGCAGCGCCGCGGGCGAAGCCGCCGAGGGCTGGAAGCACACGCACCTGCTCAAAGGCAAGCTCAAGGCCGCCGATGGCCGAGCGATGAGCCCGGCCCACGTCACCAAGACGCGGCGAGGCGTGACCACGCGCGTGCCGTACTACGTCAGCCAACGAGCCATCAAGCAGGGTTATGCGGCCTGCCCGCTGAAGTCGATCAACGCGAGGCACGTGGATGATCTGATCCGGTCCTTGGTGCTGGATCACATGGCTTCAACGGGCCATCAATGGCCCGTTGATGACCCATCGAAGCGGGACCTAGCCCT
>JBIPMO010000169.1:0-6725 GCA_044369085.1 Phycisphaerales bacterium | reverse complement strand
TTGTTTCGATGCGGACCTCTTCACCCTTGGCGGTGAGGGCCTTGACGATGCCCTCGCGGGCATCGGCGTTGTGCTGGGTGATGCGGTAGCGGTACTGCTCGACGACGACGCGGCGAGCGGCCTCGTGGACGGTGGGGACATCGCCCGCGATGAAGGCCTCGAGTTCGCGGTCGGTGGTGAGGGTGTAGCGGACGCCGCGGTCGGTGGTTCCGGAGCAGCCGGCGATGTGGCTGGCGGGTGCGGCGGCGAGGGTGAGTGCGAGCAGCGGGATGAACATCCTGTTCATGGGGATCCTCCTTGAATGTGCGGATGGGGGCGGGCATTGTAGATGCGGCGGCGGCCCGCGGCTGGCCTGGTGCGGCGTACTGGAAAGGGCGGGGCGTGACGGGTACTCTGCGGGGGTGAGCAACGCAGCATTCGTCGAGATGAGGCAGATTCAGCGTGGCGTGGTCGCGAAGATCATGTGCCCGGCGGTCGGTCAGCGCGAAGCGCCGATCGTTGAGGAGGAGCTGAAGGCGGCGGCGGTCTCGGCCAACAACCGCGTGGTGCTGGACCTGTCATCGGTGACGGTGCTGGGTTCGATGGGGCTGGGCATGCTCGTGACGATCACCAAGCGCTGCCGCGATGGCGGCGGGAAGCTGGCGATCATCGGGCTGGCGCCCGGGCTGCTGGACCTGATCAAGCTGACGAAGCTGGACAAGTTCCTGATCATCGCCAAGGACGAGGCGGCGGCGGTCGAGAAGCTGGCGTGAGCGGCGGGATGAACGAGCCCGGAGCGACAGCGACGGGTCCGAACGGCGGATCATCGCGCCCCCCGCCCCCCGGCATCGCGGTGATGATCTCGGGCGGCGGGCGGACGCTGCTGAATCTGGATGATCGGATCCGGGATGGATCGCTGCGGGCGCACATCAACGTGGTGATCGCATCGTCGGCGTGCGCGGGGGCGGAGCGTGCGCGGGTGCGCGGGCTGCCGGTGCTCGTGATCCCCGGGGTGATCGACCCCGCGGTGCTGGAGCGCGTGCTGCGGGATCACGCGGCATCGTGGGTGGTGCTGGCGGGGTATCTGAAGAAGGTGCGGATCCCGGCGGGGTTCGCGGGGCGTGTGGTGAACATTCACCCAGCGCTGCTGCCCGACTTTGGCGGGCCGGGGATGTACGGCGAGCGGGTGCACACCGCGGTGATCGCGGCGGGGCGCAAGGTGTCGGGGTGCACGGTTCACCTGTGCGATGAGGAGTATGACCGCGGCCCGATCATTGCGCAGGCTTCTTGCGAGGTGCGGGCGGATGATGATGCGCACACGCTCGCAGCGCGGGTGTTCGAGCTGGAGAAGTCGCTGTATCCGCGGGCGCTGGCGGAGCTGTTTGCCGGGCGCGGCGGAGGCGTGGCTGGCTCAGGCGGGACGCGGGCTTGAGCCTTCGGGGCCGGCGATGGCGGCTCGCATCGAGGTGTCGGCGTTGAGGTTCTTCATTTTGTAGTAGTCCATGACGCCGAGATTGCCGCTGCGGAAGGCCTCGGACATGGCCCGGGGGACTTCGGCTTCGGAGAGGACGACGAGGGCGCGGTTCTTCTGCTCCTCAGCGCGGTACTCCTGCTCCTGGGCGACGGCCATGGCTCGGCGGCTCTCGGCCTCGGCCTGGGCCTTTTTCTTGTCGGCCTCGGCCTGATCGGTCTGGAGCTTGGCGCCGATGTTCTCGCCGACATCAATGTCGGCGATGTCGATGGAGAGGATCTCGAAGGCGGTGCCCGCATCGAGGCCCTTGGCGAGCACGGTCTTGGAGATGCGGTCGGGGTTCTCCAGCACGTCCTTGTGGGTGGCGGAGGAGCCGATGGAGGAGACGATGCCCTCGCCGACGCGGGCGATGATGGTCTCTTCGGTGGCGCCGCCGATCAGGCGGGCGATGTTGGTGCGGACGGTGACTCGCGCGCGGGCCTTGAGCTGGATGCCATCCTTGGAGACGGCGTCGATGGTGGGGCGTCCGAGCTTGGGGTTGGGGACATCGATGACCTTGGGGTTCACGCTGGTCTGGATGGCGTCGAGGATGTCACGGCCCGCGAGGTCGATGGCGCAGGCGGTCTCGAAGGGGAGCTGGATTCGTGCGCGGTTGGCGGCGATGAGGGCGTTGATGATGCTGGGGACGCGCCCGCCCGCGAGGTAGTGGGTTTCGAGCTGGTTGGTGGAGATGTCGAGGCCAGCCTTCACAGCGCGGATTCGGCTGAGGACGATGGTCCGCGGGTCGACCTTGCGGAGCTTCATGCCGATGAGGGCGAAGATGGAGACCTTGGCACCCGAGAGCAGCGCCTGGACCCAGAGGTTGATGAAGTTGAAGGCCATGATCATGAAGATCAGGGCGAAGAAGCCGACGATGACGAGGATGACGATGAGCCAGGTGGGGGTGCCGCCCATGAGGCGAATCTCCGTGCGAGTGCCCGGGGTGCAGGCCGACGATGCTGACTGGGCCCGGGGGGAGCAGGATAGCGGTTCTTGATGTTCGTCGCGTCGCCCGGGGGAGCGGGCGTGCCGGATTCGGTCCCGGGATGACGCGGGTTCGACTCAGGCTCGCGAGGGCGCTCGGGTGGCGGCCTTATCGCGGAGGGTGGGGAGGATGTCTCGGACTTCCTGGGCCATGCGGGTGTTGGGGAAGTCGGCCATGATCTGGCCGCCGACGGCGACGGCATCGTCCCAGCGGTGATCGGAGACGGCGATCTTGAAGCGCGCGCCGAGGTTGTCACGCATCTTGCCGATGACCCCGCGGGCGACTTCCTGGAGCGGGCCGGCCTCGGTGGGGGTGAGGTAGCCATCGAGCTCGCGGAGGAGTTCGACGGCGGCATCGACCTGCTCGCTGTCGGCGGCGATGAGGAAGCGGCGCTCGAGGTCCTTGCGGTAGGAGTAGCGGGCCTGGTCGATGCGCTGGCGGAGGCCATCGACGCGGTGGCTCTCGGGGTAGAGGCGCTGGATGCGGGCGGCCTCGGCGTAGGACTCGGCCCAGCGGCGGCCGCGGATGTGCTCGTCGAGGGCGGCGAGGGCATCGACGACCTTGCGGTCGAGGGTCTGGGCGCGGGCCCGTTCGACGCGGGCGCGGAACTCTTCGGCATCGGCTCGGTAGCCGAAGGACTCGGCGAGTTCCTTGACGAGGACCATGGCGGCGTCCCAGTCTTCGGCGGCGATGTCCTGTTCGATGGCCTGGCGGAGGAGGTCGCGCTCGCGGCGGCGGTGGAGGACGCGCTTGGCGCCTTCGGAGAGGCCGCCCTCTTCACCCAGGCGGCGGACGGTGTGGATGAGCTCCATCATGCGGCGGTCCTGGGCATCGGCGCTGCCCTGCGCGCCCAGCCGCCAGGCGGCGATGAGCGAGAGGGGCATCATGACGGCGATGAGGCCGATGGCGGCGAAGGGGAAGAGCGGGTGCACGTTCTCGCGCATGGTGACCACGATCGCGGCCGCGGCGAGCATGAGGAACCACAGAGCCGTGGCCAGGAAGGGGAGGTTGATGGCGGCGGGGGTGCGTCGTTCGTTGTCGCCTTCGGACATGGAGGGCTCCTGAACACGAGGCGGGGGCGCGAAGCGTTGGATGCTCGGGGGTTACGAGCCCGGTGTGGGGTCGCCGCAGTTGCGGGTGACGGGGACGAGGCAGAGGAAGCGGAGGCCGGCATCGCCGGCGCGGAACTGGTGCTCGTGGTCGGCGGGGACGTAGACGACATCGCCCTTGCGGATGGGCCGGTAGCTTCCTTCGAGGAGGACCTCGCCGGTGCCCTCGACGATGAACACCTCGTGCTCGTAGTCGTGGGCGTGGCGGGGTGAATGGCCCTTGGGGTCAACGGTGAAGGCGCGGAGGGCGAAGTTCGGGGCTCCGTCTTCGCGGCCGACCATGACGGCCATGCGCACGCCCTGAACGCCGGGCATGTCGACGGGCTTGGCGGTTGCTTCGTTGATGTTGCGGATCAGCACGATGGGCTCCGTGTGCCCGGGCCGCGAGTGGAGGGGCCCGGGATCTTCTACCATCACGATATGCGAGAGACGCCGATTGACCAAACGAAAGCCGATGGAGGGGGCGGGGGGCCCGCGGGAGGGGTGTTTGTCGAATCCTTCAGCCTGGGCCCGTTCGCGACGAACTGCTCGATCGTGTCGGTGGAGGGGCACGATGGGTGCTGGATCATCGATGCTTCGTTCGAGCCGCGCAGGCTGATCGAGCGGGTGCGCGAGCGCGGCTTGAAGCCCGAGGCGCTGATCCTGACGCATGCGCACGTCGACCACATCGCGGGGATCGATGATGTGCGGCGGGCGTTCCCGGGGATCACGGTTTGGCAGCACCGCGATGAGGCGGCGTGGCTCGGCGATGCTGGGCTGAACCTGAGCGCAGCGCTGGGCGAGCCGTGCACCACGCGGGCGGCGGAGCGGCTGCTGGATGGGGGGGAGACGCTGGGGCTGGGTGGAATTTCGTGGAAGGTGCTGCACACGCCCGGGCACTCACCCGGGGGGATCTCGCTGTGGTGCGAGGCGGCGGGGCTTGCGATCGTGGGGGACACGCTCTTCAACGGATCGGTGGGCCGGTATGACTTTCCGACGAGCGACGGGCGGGTGCTGGCGCGGTCGATCCGGGAGGTGCTGTACGCGCTGCCGGATGAGACGCGGGTGTACTGCGGGCACGGCCCGAGCACGCAGATCGGGTGGGAGAAACGGTCGAACCCGTTTGTGAAGGGGTGAGGGGCGGGCGGGCCGCGCATCAGGGCCCGGCGCATTAGGGCTTGACGAGGGCGACGGCGCGTGCGGCGAGGCCCGGGACCTTCAATAGGCGGGCATCGTTGGTGAGCAGCGTCGCCCCGACTGTGAGGGCGGTTGCGGCGATGATGGCATCGGGGAGCTTGAGCTGGTTGGTGCGACGGAGGAGTATGGTCCGCTCTTTGATGTCGTGCGTGAGGCCGATCACCGCCGCGTGCATGAGGAACGCTGCGATCGGGTCCTGCTGGATCGCTGGTGCTCGGTTGACGCACCTCAGTTCGATCTCGGTGATGATCGAGATCGCGATGGGTTGCGAGGGTATGGCTTCCGCGGTGCGGCCCGCGATCAGGTCGATGATGACGTTCGAATCGAGGACGATCACGCCCATTCTTCTCGCGCACGATTCTGGTAGGTCATGCCGTCTTCAAGCTCCGGCCATGTCCCGCGCAGCGCGTTGATCGCGGCGGCTCGTGCGTCGATCTGCTCGCGCGTCAGGTCGGGCTGAGCGGCCTCGCCGTTCAGCTTCAGCCAGTCGGCGTAGGGCAGGACGACCGAGACAGGACGGCCCGCTTCGTCGGTCACGACCTTGGGACTGATGTCCGTGTGACGCTGGATCATGTCCAGATCGTAGGCGGTCGCTCAGTGGGCGTGGCGGACGTGCTTCTCGTTGTCGATCTGCATGCCGTAGAAGGAGCGCCAGACGAAGAAGGTGGAGGCAAGGAAGAAGGCGATGGAGAGGCCGATGGTGAGCGGGGTGTGGATGTAGCCCGGGAGCTTCATGTGGATCGCGAGCTCGACGGCGAGGAGGCCGAAGAGGGTGGTGAACTTGATGACGGGGTTCATGGCCACCGATGAGGTGTCCTTGAAGGGATCGCCGACGGTGTCGCCGACGACGGTGGCGGCGTGCAGGTCCGAGCCCTTGCCGCGGCCGGTGCCCTTGAAGGCCGGGTCGGTCTCGACGATCTTCTTGGCGTTGTCCCATGCGCCGCCCGCGTTGGCCATGAACATGGCCTGGTAGAGGCCGAAGAGGGCGATGGCGATGAGGTAGCCGATGAAGAAGAAGGGCTCGACGAAGGCGAAGGCCAGGGTGGCGAAGAAGACTCCCAGGAAGATGTTGAACATGCCCTTCTGGGCGTACTCGGTGCAGATGGTGACGACCTTGGTGCTGTCCTCGACGCTGGCCTTGGTGGCGCCATCGAGCCTGATGTTGGCCTTGATGAACTCGACCGCGCGGTAGGCGCCGGTGGTGACGGCCTGGGTGGAGGCGCCGGTGAACCAGTAGATGATGGCGCCGCCGGTGATGAGGCCGAGCAGGAAGGGGGCGTGGAGGAGGCTGAGCTTCTCGAGGTTGGTCTGCAGGCCGCCGGTGAGGACGACGATGATCGAGAAGATCATGGTCGTGGCGCCGACGACGGCGGTGCCGATGAGGACGGGCTTGGCGGTGGCCTTGAAGGTGTTGCCGGCGCCGTCGTTTTCTTCGAGGAAGTCCTTGCCCTTCTCGAAGTCGGGCTTGAAGCCGAAGTTCTGCTCGATGTCCCTGGAGATGTTGGGGATCTGCTCGATGGTCGAGAGCTCGTAGACGGACTGGGCGTTGTCGGTGACCGGGCCGTAGGAGTCAACGGCGATGGTGACGGGGCCCATGGAGAGGAAGCCGAAGGCGACGAGGCCGAAGGCAAAGACCGCGGGGGCGAGCATGATCTGGCCGAGGCCCAGGGTGCTGATGACGTAGGCGATGGCCATGAGGATGATGATGGCCATGCCCAGCCAGTAGGCGGAGAAGTTGCCGGCGACGAGGCCGCTGAGGATGTTGAGCGAAGCGCCGCCCTGCTCGCTGCTCTTGACGACCTCGCGGACGTGGCGGCTCTCGGTGCTGGTGAAGACCTTGACGAGCTCGGGGATGATGGCGCCGGCGGCGGTGCCGCAGGAGATGATGGTGGCGAGCATCCACCAGAAGTCCGCGGGGATCTTGTAGGTCTCGGCGGCGGCTCCACCCATCATGAAGTAGGAGGCG
>JBIPMO010000168.1:0-6744 GCA_044369085.1 Phycisphaerales bacterium | reverse complement strand
GGTATCGCGCTGGGGGCTGGTCGCGTACGCCTCATCGCTGGACCAGATCGGCCCGATCACACGCAGCGTCGCCGATGCCGCTCTGCTGATGGAGACCATCGCCGGGCGCGATCCGCTGGATTCGACGTGCGCTGACCGCGATGCGCCGAGCCTGCTCGCCTCGCTCGACGAGCCGATCACCGGGCTGCGCATCGGTGTGCCGCGCGAGTGCCGCAGCCCGCAGAACCACCCGGCGGTGGCCCAAGCCCTTGACCGCGCCGCCGCCGCGTTCCGCGATGTTGGCGCGACGGTGGTGGATGTGGACCTGCCCCACCTGAAGTACGGCATCGCGGCGTACTACATCATCGCCACCGCCGAGGCCTCGTCGAACCTCGCCCGTTTCGACGGGGTTCGTTACGGCCACCGCGCTGCGCTCGCGCCGGGCGAGGAGTTGTTCGATCTCTACGCCCGGAGCCGCGCTGAAGGGCTGGGCATCGAGGTGCAGCGCCGCATCATGCTCGGCACCTACGCGCTGTCGAGCGGCTACTACGATGCGTACTACCTGACTGCACTGAAGGCACGAAGGCTGATCCAGCGCGACTTTGTGAACCTCTTCAGCGGGCCGGCGCCCTGCGATGCGCTGCTCATGCCCACCGCCCCGACCCCCGCCTTCAAGATCGGCGAGAAGTCCAGCGACCCGCTGACGATGTACCTGGAGGATGTGTACACCGTCACGGCCAACCTCGCGGGCGTGCCCGCCATCAGCCTGCCCGCGGGCTTCGCCGAGGTGGATGGCAAGCGACTGCCCGTGGGTGTGCAACTGCTTGGCCCGATGTTCGCCGAAGACCGCCTGCTCCGAGCGGCTCGCATGTTCGAACAGACAAGCGCCGGGGCGGCCTTGGCCCCGGCGCTGTAGTTCGCGGCTGTTCCTAGGAGTTCAGGGGCAAGGCACGGTAAAGAAGGCCAGCGCCGTGGTGATGTCTCCGAAATCGACCACGCCGCTCGAATCCGCATCGCCCGCGCCGGTGCCGGGCAGGTAGCTGTTCCCGTAGTTGGAGAGCACGCTTGAGATGTCCGACATGCCCGCCTTGCCGTTGCGATCTGCATCGCCGATGCAGCGACGCTGGGCGACGCGCCAAATCTGGCCGCTGGTGCCGCTGGGCCCGAGGACGGAAGTGGTGAGCATGTACACCTCGCCGTTCTGATCGCGGCCCGTGCCCTTGAGGTATTTGCCCAGCGGGCGGTTGTTGTTCCCGATGATCGGGCGCTTGATGGCCGCGAGCGGCCCGGCCGTATCGATGTAGAACAGGTGGCCATCGGGCGCGCCGAAGCTGGTGCTGAAATCACCGAACACGTACAGCCCTTGGAGAGCGGGCGAAGCCGCGCCCCGGTAAACAAAGCCGCCGACGACCGCGAGACCGTTGCCCGCGTGAGCATACTCAGCGATCGGATCGATCAGGCCCGCTGTCGCGCATGAGGGCAGGAAGATATTGGGGCTGAAGGGGTTGAAGCAGTTGGCACCTTCGCGGATCACCCAGCCGTAGTTGCCGCCGAGCACGACCTTGTCGACTTCTTCGACGAGGTTCTGTCCGACCTCGCCGACCCACAACGCTCCATCGCCACCCGGCTGATCATCAAAGGAGAGCTGGAAGGGGTTGCGGAAGCCCCAGGCAAAGATCTCATCGCGCCCACCGATACCCACGAACGGGTTGTCGGCCGGTGATTCGTACGGCGCTGCGCCGTCAACATCGATGCGCAGGACCTTGCCCAGCACCGACTCGATGTTCTGTCCGTTGCCGATCGGCCCGTGCGAAGGGGGAGTGTCAGAGAGCCCGTCGTTGGCTCCGCCGCCATCGCCGAGCCCGAAGTACAGGTACCCATCGGGGCCGAAGGTCGGGTTCCCGCCATCGTGGTTGAACTGGGGCTTATCGACGCGGAAAAGGATCACTCCGGTCGGGTTCGCGACATCGGGGTTCGCCGAAACGGTGTACTCGGCGAGGATCTCCTCGTGGCACCCGCGGCCCGGGCCGAAGCAGGGCTCGCCCGCGACACCAGTCCGCCGCTTGCTGTACCGCACGAAGAAGCGCCCGTTCTGCGCATAGTTCGGATGAAACGCGATGCCGAGCAGGCCGCGCTCGTCGTACCCCGGGTTCAGCGGCACGACCTCGCTGACGATGTCCAGAAACGGAACGGGCTGCGTGACACCATCGCGGACGATCCAGACCCTGCCCACCTGATCGACCACGAACATCCGCCCGGAACCATCGCCCGCGTGCGTCACCTGCACCGGCGCAACAAACCCCGAACCCGCGAGCAGCAGATCGACCGCGACGTTCCCCTGCGGGACGCTCTGCCCGAAAACGGCACGCGGGCCTGTTGCCGTCGCGCCCAGCGCGGCGAGCATCAGGAGCCCGGAACGAACACAACCACCCGACCGCACGCCTGAGAGCGAGCGCAGCGATGCCATGGGAGCCTCCCTTTCCGTGTTGCCGCCGAACGCACTTGGCGGGCTCAGAACCACAGCGCGCGATCGCGCGGGGCCCGCACGAGCCCCCTGACCGCTCACGCTTCAGGTTCAGAACGATGAAACATGTCGCTGGCCACCCGCCCGATTGCGAATCCTCGGAGTTTTTCTCGGCACTCACCGCTCTTACGCAATGTTCACGCGACGACGCGGTACTTGTCCACCACTTCCCGGATCAGCCGAGCCGCCTCGCCCGGATCGTCCGCGCTGCAGACCGCCGATGACACCGCCACCCCCTTCGCCCCCGATGCAACCACCTCGACCACGTTGTCGGGCGTGATCCCGCCGATCGCCAGGTGCGGCGGCAGCGGCGGATCGTGCCGCGCATACTCGCCCATGTACATCGGGCCGACGATCACATCCTTCTTCTTCGTGGTCGATGCGAACATCGGCCCGACTCCGCAATAGTCGGCCCCCTCGGCCAGCGCCCGCTCGGCCTCCTTCACGCTGCTCGTCGACAGGCCGATGAGCAGCTCGAACCCCGTGATCTTGCGTGCCTCGGCGATAGCCAGGTCCTGCTGGCCCAGGTGGACCGCATCGGCGCCGGCGATCACCGCGATGTCCGGGCGGTCGTTGATCACGACATCCGCGCCCAACGGCTTGACCGTCTCGACCAGGCGGACCGCCCGCTCGCAGAGCTGCCGGTCGGTCAGGTCCGGCTCGCGGAGCTGGATGCAATCCGCTCCGCCATGCACCGCGGCGAGCGCGACATCAAGCCACGAGCGCTTCGTGCACAGCGCCTCGGTGATGAGCACGCAGAGCCGCCACTGCGTGGCCCGCCCGGTGCCGAAGGCCAGCAGCAGCCGGCGCTCGACCGAGTACGCCCGGTAGCGGAGCTGCTCGATCTTGGCCGCGAACTCGGCGGGGCGCACGCCGCCCTTGAGCTCGGGGAGCGCCTTGCCGAACTCCTCGATCGACCGCAGAGCCTCGGTCAGCCGCTTGCCCGCGGCGAGCACGACGTCGCGCGCGCCATCGCGCTTGTATTCCCGCTCGGTCGAGATCCCCGTCCCGACATCGCCGGGCGTGTCGCGGTGGGCGATGCCGACCCCCTCGCCACCGGGCATGGTCGCCAGCACCTGCGAGAGATCATGGCGGATGGTCTTGAGAGATTCAGACAGCGCCCGCGACCCGAGCAGAAACCGGGCCGCATCCTCCAGCACCCGCAACGCCTCGCGGGCCCGGTTGGCGTTCGCATCGATGATCCTGGCGGCATGGTTCATGGGATCGCACCGCGGTGACCATCACGCCTTGCGGCCGGCCGCGGTGAGTTCCATCGCGGCAAACCCGAGCTCCAGGTCCGCGATCAGGTCCTCGACCGCTTCGATGCCCACTGACAGCCGGATCATGCTGTCGGAGATGCCGAGCACGCGCCGCTGGTCGGCGGGCACGCTCGCGTGGGTCATGATCGCGGGGTGCTCGATCAGGGACTCGACACCGCCCAGCGATTCCGCCAGCGCAAACAGGCGCACCGCTTCGAGGAACCGCCGAGATTCCTCGATGCCCCCCTGGAGCGTGAAGGTGATCATCCCGCCGAAACCGCTCATCTGACGACGCGCGAGCGCATGCTGCGGATGGCTCGCGAGGCCGGGGTAAGACACGCTCGCGACCTCTGGCCGGTTGCGCAGCCACGCGGCGATCTGCCCCGCGCTCTTGTTGTGCCGCTCCATCCGCACATCCAGGGTCTTGATGCCGCGCAGCGTCAGATAGGCATCCATCGGCCCCATGATCGCCCCCACCGAGTTCTGGATGAACCTCAGCCGCGCCACATGATCGGGGTTCCGCGCCACGAGCAGCCCCCCCACCACGTCCGAGTGCCCGTTGATGTACTTGGTCGATGAGTGCATCACGATGTCGAACCCGTGCTCCAGCGGGCGCTGGTTCACCGGCGAAGCGAACGTGTTGTCGCAGCAGAGGATCGCCCCCGGGCACACCTCGCGAGCCGCTCGCGCGATCATCTGGAGGTCCGCGAGCTTGAGCGTCGGGTTCGTCGGCGTCTCGACCCAGACCATCTTGGTGTCCGCCCGCAGCGCGGCACGGAAATGCGCTTCATCGGTCAGGTCGGCGAAGGTGAACTTGAGCCCCTGCGACCGCGCCCGAACCCGGTTGAACAGCCGGTTGGTCCCGCCGTAGAGGTCATCCATCGCCACCACGTGGCCGCCCGAATCGATGAGTTCCAGGCACGCCGCGACGGCGGCCATCCCCGAGGCGAAGGCGAACCCGCCGCACGATGCATCCACCGCCTCGCTGATGCCGCTGCCCTCCAGGTGGGCGATCATGCGCTCCAGCGCGTAGCGCGTCGGGTTGTGCGATCGCGAGTAATCAAACCCCTTGTGAACCCCCGGCGAGTCCTGGATGTAGGTCGTGGACAGGCTGATCGCGGGCATGACCGCGCCCGTCGACGATTCGGGCCGCTGGCCGGCATGGATCACCTTGGTGGCAAAGCGAGAGGGGGCGTCGGACATGGGGAAAGCTCCAAAGGGCAAAGGGCCAAATAGCAAACTTCAGAATATGCACACGATGACCGGCGCAATCCGTCCATCATTTGCCATCTGGCTCTTTGCCATTTGGCGATTTTACTTGGCCAGCGCCCCTTCCATGGCGCGGCGCAGCTTGGTGTCCGCCTGCTGGCGGAGGTAGTTGATCATGTCGATCTTGGTGATCAGGCCGTAATAGGTGCCGTCGGCCCCCATCACGATCGCCACGCGGTCGGCACGGAAAATAGGCGTCAGGCTCTCGATGCTCGCCTCCGGGCGGACGGTCTCGAGCCGGCGCGTCATGTACTCGCTCACAGGCTTCTCGAACGCCGCCTCGTCGTTCATCGCGGCGATCAGGATGTCGCTCTCATCGATGATCCCCACCACCTTGTCGCGAGCATCAAGGACCGCCATCTGCGACACGCCGTACATCTGCATGCGCTTGATCGCCTGCTTGATCGGGTCGGTGTCGCTGAGCGTGTAGTCCTCCTTGAGCGAGTGCCGCCGGGCGATCAGGTCGCGCAGGTTGTTCTGCGTCTCTCGCTGGATGAACCCGTTGTCGATCATCCAGAAGTCGTTGAAGAACTTCGACAGGTACTTGGCCCCGCTGTCGCAGATCAGCGTCACCACGTTCATCGGACGCGTCTGCCGCTTGCACCACACCAGCGCCGCGTGGATCAGGCAGCCGGTGCTCGAACCGGCGAGCATTCCCTCCCGCGCCAGCAGCAGCCGCGCCGCCATGAACGCGTCCCCGTCGCGCACCGCGATCGCCTCATCCACCAGGGACAGGTCGCACACATCGGGCACGAAATCCTCGCCCATCCCCTCGACCAGCCACGACCCCGCCTCGACCTGCCTTCCCTCGTTGACCAGGGGGTGCAGCACCGAGGCCATCGGGTCGGCAAGGATGATCTTGCACGCCGGGTTCTTCTCCTTGATGTACCGCCCCATGCCGCTGAGCGTGCCACCGGACCCGACACCCAGCACCATCGCGTCGACCCGCCCGCCCATCTGCTCCCACACCTCCGGGCCCGTCGTCTCGTAGTGCGCCTTGGTGTTATCGGGGTTGCTGAACTGATTCACGTACAGCGCGTTGGGCGTCTCGCGAGCGATGCGGGCCGCCACCTCGTGGAAGTACTCCGGGTGACCGCGCTGCACATCCGAACGCGTCAGGATCACCTCGGCGCCCATCGCCCGCAGGTGCTGGATCTTCTCCTGGCTCATCTTGTCGGGCATCACGATCTTCATGCGGTAGCCGCGCTGCAGCGCCACCAGCGCCAGACCGATGCCCGTGTTCCCCGCCGTCGCTTCGACGATCGTCGGGGGCGGGCTGCCCTTGGGGTTCAGCTTCCCCGCCTTCTCGGCCCCCTCGATCATCGAGAGCCCGATGCGGTCCTTGATCGACCCCGCCGGGTTCATCAGTTCGAGCTTGCCGAACAGACGGCACGGGCCCGCGTCCAGCCTCTGCAACTCGATCATCGGCGTGCGACCGATCATGTCGAGCACGTTGCCGAAGGGGGGATAGAGCGGGGCCTCCGCGGTGTGCTTGGGTCCGGAGGATGCTGCATTGGTCGAGTTGGGAGCCATGAGGTTCTACTTCGGCACGATGTTCGGTGAATGTGAGCGCACCCGCCACGCGCGGACGAATAACCCACCACATCCCAGAGTCTAGCACCGCCCGTGGAATCAACCCGGCGGCACCAATCCGGGCGGCCTTCTTCGGAAATTCACGCGGAAGTCGCTGGCTGCTGCTCGATTGCGCCGCAT
>JBIPMO010000167.1:0-6746 GCA_044369085.1 Phycisphaerales bacterium | reverse complement strand
CGGTGATGGGCACGCCCTTGCGTGGTTCATCGGGGTAGCCGGGGGCGGCGAGGACGATGCAGCAGGAGGCGCGGGGGTCCCAGGCGACATCCTTGGCATCGGCGAGGCAGCCCGCGGCGGTGGCGTAGAGGAGTTCGAGCAGGTCGCCCTTGCAGCGGAGCATGAGGGCCTGGCACTCGGGGTCACCGAAGCGGGCGTTGAACTCGAGGACTTTGGGCCCGGCGGGGGTGAGCATGAGGCCCGCGTAGAGCACACCGCGATACTCGACCCCCTCGCGGCGGAGGGCATCGATGGTGGGGATCAGGATGTCGCGCTGGATGCGGGCCATGAGCTTGGCATCCAGGAGCGGTGTCGGGCAGAAGGCGCCCATGCCGCCGGTGTTGGGGCCCTTGTCGCCATCGAGCAGGCGCTTGTGGTCCTGGGCGGCATCGAGGATGACAAAGTCGCGGCCATCGGTGAGGGCGAAGACGGAGACCTCCGGGCCCTGGAGCTTCTCTTCGATGAGGATCTCATCGCCCGCGGGCCCGAACTCTTTCTGGAGCATGATGCGCTCGACGGCTGCGACGGCCTCATCGATGGTGGCGGCGACGATGACGCCCTTGCCCTTGGCGAGCCCGGCGGCCTTGACGACGGGGGCGACCTCGCGGGTGCGGAGGTAATCGATGGCGGCGGCCGCATCGCGGAAGGTGCGAGCCTCGGCGGTGGGGATGAGGGCCGAGCGCATGAGGCGCTTGGCCCAGGCCTTGTCGGACTCGATGAGGGCGCCTTCCTGGACGGGCCCGAAGACCAGGCGGTCGGGGGATGAGAGCTTGTCGGTGATGCCCTCGGCGAGGGGGTCTTCGGGGCCGACGATGACGAGGTGGATGTCGGCTCGGCGGCAGAACTGCTCGGTGCGGTAGATCTCCTTCATGATGAAGGGGGCATCCATGGGCTTGCACAGTTCGGCGAGGCCGGGGTTGTTGATGTGGGTGGTGTAGAGGGAGCCCAGGCGCGGTGACTGGCGGAGCTTCCAGGCGAGGGAATGCTCGCGTCCGCCGCCGCCGACGAGGAGGACGTTGATCTTGTGTGACGGGATGGGGCGGCGCGGGAGTGGTGGCACGGGGCGGATGATACGGGAGGGGTCGGCGGCGGGGGGAGAGTGAAAAACCGGCGAATCGCGGCGTGCGGACTCCCCGAGGGCCGCCCTCGGTTCGGGCGGCCGGGCGACGCCGACGGCGGATCGTCGTTCAAGCATCAACGCAGGAACAACAGCAGGAAGGAAACCAGATGAACGCTCAACGGATCGTGTCGATGACACGTCGGTTATCACTCTGCCTCTTCGTCGGCTGCGGCTTTGCCGCGACGAGCGCTCTGGCATCGAGCCACCGCGAGGCCCCTTTCATCACGGAGAAGCCCAAGGTCGACGGGACGGACTTCTACATGTTCCGCTCGTACGAGCAGGGGCGCGAGGGGTTCGTGACGATCGTGGCGAACTACCTGCCGCTGCAGGATGCGTACGGCGGGCCGAACTACTTCGCGCTGGATCCGGATGCGAAGTACGACATCAACATCGACAACAACGGCGACGCGAAGGCGGACATGATCTTCTCGTTCCAGTTCCGCAACGTGATCCAGGGGATCTCGCTGAACATCGGCGGGCAGCAGGTGGCGGTGCCGCTCGTGAACGTCGGGGCGATCACGGCGGGGAGCAACGGGGCGCTGAACTTCCGGCAGATCTACAACGCGACGCTGACGAGGCTCGTGAACGGCAGGCCGCAGGCGCCGCAGGCCATCGCCGACGTCTCGGGCGGTGGGCGCGACTTTGAGAAGCCGATGGACAACATCGGGACCAAGTCGTTCCCCGACTACGCGGGGTACGCAGCGCAGTACGTGTACGGGATCAACATCCCCGGCTGCGCGACGCCCGGGCGGTTGTTCGTGGGTCAGCGGAAGGACCCGTTTGTCGTCAACCTTGGCGCGGCGTTTGACCTGGTGAACCTGAACCCGCTCGGGGCTGAGAACGGGGCGGAGGACGACCTGTTTGACAAGAATGTGACGGCGTTCGTGATCGAGCTGCCGATCGCATGCATCACCAGCGGGAACGACCCGGTGATCGGCGGATGGACGAGCGCGAGCCTGCCCGCGGCGGAGGTGCTGGTGAACAACCCGCGGCTGGAGACATCGTCGATCAGCAAGGGCAAGCTGGTGCAGGTCTCTCGGCTGGGGATGCCGCTGGTGAACGAGCTGGTGATCGGGCTGCCCGACAAGGACAAGTTCAACAACAGCCTGCCGCAGAACGATGGTCAGTTCGCGGTGTACGTCACCAACCCGACGCTGCCGGCGCTGCTTCAGATCCTTTTCCCGGGGGTGGCGGTGGCGCCTTGCCTGCCGCGGAACGACCTGGTGGTGGCCTTCCTGACGGGGGTCGATGGGCTCAACAAGCCCGTGAACGTGACCCCTTCGGAGATGCTGCGGCTGAACACCTCGATCGCGGCCAGACCCGCGGCGATGCAGAGCCGGCTCGGCGTGCTCGGCGGCGACACGGCCGGGTTCCCCAACGGGCGTCGCCCGGGCGATGATGTGGTGGACATCACGCTCCGCGTGGCGATGGGGGCCCTGATCTCCGATGCTCAGTGCGCTCCGAACAACACCGCGCCGCTGACCGATGGCGCGTTCCTGGATGCTTCGTTTATCGACAGCACCTTCCCCTACCTGCGGACGCCGGTGGCCGGCGCGATGAACTGAATCTCTCCCTGTCGCTGAACAGGCGACACCCTTTCCATGTTCCTGGGAGCGTGCGGCCGCACCCGCCGTGCGCTCCCGGCTTCGAGTCGATGCGGTGGCTTGGCGGGCGTTGAGTAGGTGTTGTCAGCAGGAAAGCGAGGGTTCGATGGCGATCGGCGTGAAGAGCAACGTGTCCCGCGTGATGCGCGGGGTGATGGTGGCTGGGCTGGTTGCGGGCGTGTTTGCTCCGGCGGCGCTGGGGCACGACTTCTGGCTTTTGCCGACGGACTTCACCCCCGCTGCCGGGAGCGTGGTGGGTGTGCGGATCGAGATCGGTCACGCGGGCGAGGCCGAGGCGTACCCCCGGAACCCGCAGCGGATCGAGAAGTTCATCATCGTGGGCCCGGGCGAGAAGGCGCTCGAGCGCGTGGTGGGCGGGGCGGCCGGATCGGACCCCGCCGGTGAGGCGCTGGTGAGCGATGCCGGTGTGTCGGTGATCGGCTACCGCAGCAATCACGCGCGGAGCGAACTGGAGGCTGCGAAGTTCGAGGCGTACCTGCGCGAGGAGGGGCTGGAAGAGATCAGCGAGCGCCGCGCGGCGGAGGGGCAGACGGGGACGGCTGGCAAGGAGATGTACTCGCGCTGCGCCAAGACGCTGGTCCGGGCATCGGCGGGTGCTGAGGGCGAAACGCGGATGCCCGATGCGAACGCGGAGCGCGTGCTGGGGTTCACGCTCGAGATCGTGCCCGTTGGAGATCCGACGGCGGCCAAGGCGGGTGATGAGCAGCGTGTGCGGGTGATGTTCAAGGGCGCGCCGTACAAGGGGGCCAAGGTGGAGTTCACGGCAGCGCTGGACTCGATGCGCGGCGGCGGTCACGCCGCGCCGGTCTCAGCGCGGACCGATGCGGCGGGTGAGGCGAGCGTGCGGCTGAATCACGCCGGGCTGTGGGTGGTGAACTGCGTGGTGATGGAGGATGCGCCTGAAGGATCGGGGGCCGACTGGGAGTCGTGGTGGGCATCGCTGACCTTCGAGGTGGCCGGGGGCTGAAGAGCGGCCCGGCGCTCAACCCGGCGCTCAATCCGGTTCTTAGCGCAGCGTTCAGCGCGGCTTGAGCATGGCGGTGAGCCTGTCACGGATGGCGGGCCATTCCTCGCGGATGATGCTGTACATGGCGGTGTCGCGGACGAAGCCGTCTTCAAGCACGCGGTGCTTGCGGAGGATCCCTTCGAACGTCGCGCCGATGCGGAGGATGGCGGCGCGGGAGCGCTCGTTGCGGGCATCGCACTTGAGCTGGACCCGCTCGCAGCCCAGGGTGTCGAAGGCGTGCTGCAGCATGAGGAGCTTGCACTCGGTGTTCATGGGGGTTCGGCGCCACGGTGCGCCGTAGGCGGTAACGCCGATCTCCAGGTTGCGGTGGGACGGCATGATGTCCATGAAGCGGGTGGTGCCCGCGATGCGGCCATCGCGACGGTCGATGACGATGAAGGGAAGCTCGGCGCCGCGCTGGGCGGCGGCCAGGCCGTGGCGCATCCAGGTGAGCATCTCATCGATGTTTGTCGGGCGATTGACGACGAGGTATCGCCAGGTGTCCTCATCGGTGATGAGGTCGAAGAGCGGCCCGGCGTGTTCCTCGCGCAGCGGCTCGAGGCGGGCGATGCCCGCGGGGAGTTCGAGGGTTACGGGCGAGAGGTTCACCGGTGTGACGATACCGCGCGACCGGCCGGAGGAGCGGTCGGGGGAGCGGGCCGTACAATCCGGCCATGCGCATGCTCCTGATGATGATGCTTGTGATCGTGCCTGTCGTCTTCGTGCTCTTTGCCGCGCTGGCGGCCGGGCAGCCCGTCAAGGGCGAGGCAGCGGTGGTCCTTCAGGTGCAGGACAAGTCCGGGATGTTCGATACGACGCCGCTGGGCACGCTCTACATGGCGTCGAACGCGAACAACTGGGATCCCAAGGGGTCATGGTCGTTCGCGCACGAGGCCCCCACGTCGACGATCCCCGGCGGATGGCTGGTTGCGATTCCGAGGCGTGTGGTGGAAGAGACAGTGAGGGCGCGTGGGAAGTTTGAGTTCAAGTTCACGCGCGGATCGTGGGAAACGGTCGAGGTCGGGCTCGACGGCCAAGACATCGGCAACCGCGTGCTGGACGCGGTGGACTTTGCGGGGTGGGAGCGGGGCGAAGGCTCGCCCACCGAGACGCTGGAACTGGAAGGGTTCGCGGACCAACGTGGGGCGCGGTGGTCGACGGCAGCGCGCCCCTCGACGGTGACCGGGACGCTTGAGGTGTTTGATTTTTCGAGCGCGATCCGGGGGAGCACGCGGAAGCTGCGGGTTTGGACGCCGCCGGGGTATGGCGATGCGGCGAACGCCGGGACGCGGTACCCGGTGCTCTACATGCACGACGGCCAGAACTGCTTCGATGATGCGACGGCGTTTGCCGGCGAGTGGCAGGTCGATGAGACGATGACGATGCTGATCGCGGCGGGCAAGGTGCCCGCGACCATCGTGGTGGGGATCGACAACGCGGGGAGCGAGCGCGGGAACGAGTACGTCCCGATCAAGATCGGCCCGCGGATGCCGGGGGCCGGGGGCAAGGCGCACCAGTACATGGACATGCTGGTGACGGAGATCCTGCCGCTGATCGATGCGAAGTACCGGACGATCGCGGATGCCGAGCATCGGTCGCTCGGAGGTTCTTCCTTCGGCGGGATCATCACGCTGCAGACGGCGATGTCCAAGCCCGGGGTGTTCGGGGCGATCCTGGTGGAGAGCCCGTCGCTCTGGATCGGCGAGCAGACCGGGATGTACATCGGGACGATCCGCGAGAGCAGGGCCCCGTGGCCACGGCGCGTGTTCATGGCGATGGGCGGCAAGGAGTACGGCGATGCCGAGCGTGACGGCCCGCTGCAGACATTGTTCAAGCAGGCGGAAGCGGCGCTGCGGGAGAAGGGGCTGGATGAGACGCGGCTGCGGGCGGTGATCGATCCGGAAGGGCGGCACAATGAGCAGACTTGGGCGCGGCGGCTGCCCGGCGCGCTGGAGTTCCTGCTCGGAAAGTGAGTCGGATGATGCATCACGCGCTGGTGATCGGGGCGGGCCCGGCGGGGTCATCGGCGGCGGTTCACCTTGCGCAGCGCGGGTGGCGCGTGACGATCTGCGAGGCCAAGGCGTTCCCGCGGCTGAAGGTGTGCGGCGAGTTTGTGTCGCCCGCGGCGGTGGAGCACCTTGAATCGCTGCTGCCGGGGTCGCGGCTGCGGGATCTGGGGGCGCGTCGGGTGAACGAGCTGGTGATCGAGGTTGATGATCGGTCGGTGTCGTGGCCGATGCCCGCACGGGGTGGTGACGGGGGCGGGGCGTGGGTGCTGTCGCGAGCGACGCTGGATGCGGCGCTGCTTCAGGCAGCGCGCGAGGCTGGGGCGGAAGTGCTTCAGCCGGTGCGGGTGCGCGGCATCGACCACGATGGCGAGCGTGTCATCGCATCGCTGGATGGCGGAGCGACGATTGAGGCGGACATCGTGGTTCACGCCGATGGGAGTGGTCGGCTGGATGGCTCGGCCGCGGGGGTCGCGGCGCGAGTGACGCCGGCGCGCGAGGGTGTGCTCGGGCACAAGTGTCACGTTCGATTGCCCGGCGATCGGCAGGTGTGCGGGCTGCGGATGCGGTCGGCGGCGGGGGCGTACGTGGGGATGGTCGGGGTGGAGGATGGGATGTCGACGGTGGCACTGGTGGCGAGGCGCGAGCTGATCGCGCGGTTCGATGGCGATGCGGATGCGATGCTGGCGCACCTATGGCCCGGGTACGAAGCCCGCTGGCGGTGCTCGCCGTGGCTGGCGTGCGGGGTGGCGGGGTCTGGGTACATCGCGGGGTCGCATGCTCGGTCGTTCCGAGCGGGGAACGCGGCGGCGGCGGTGGAGCCCGTGGGGGGTGAGGGCATCGGGCTGGCGCTTTGGTCGGGCGCGGTGCTGGGGAGGCTGCTGCCCGCGGCCGGCGAGCCGCTTGACGCATCATCGCTGGCGATGGCGCAGGGGGGGATGGCGCGGGCG
>JBIPMO010000166.1:0-6755 GCA_044369085.1 Phycisphaerales bacterium | reverse complement strand
GCGTGCGGATGTGCGCTGCTACTTCGAGCTTCGGCGGCTGATCCGCGCGATCAAGCCCGATGTCGTGCACACGCACAGCAGCAAGGCTGGGGTGGTCGGGCGTGCGGCGGCGTGGGATGAGGGGGGCAAGCGCGGTGAATGGGCGGTGGTGCACACGATCCACGGCCCGCCGTTTCACGCGTACGAGCCGGCGTGGAAGAACGCGCTGTACAAGGCGGCGGAGCGCTTCGCAGCGCGGCGGTGCCACATGATCGCGGCGGTGGCGGACACGATGACAGCGCAGTTCCGCGCGGCGGGGATCGGGCGGGATGAGCAGTTTGTGACGGTGCGTTCGGGGATGGAGGTGGATTCGTTTGTGCGGGCCCGGCCCGGCGAATCGCGGGCCGAGGTGCGGCGGGAACTGGGGCTGGATGAGGATGCGGTGGTGATCGGGACGGTAGCGCGGCTCGCGGAGTTGAAGGGGCACGATGACATCATCGATGCGCTTGGTGATGACCTGCGGGCACGGGAGAACATGCGGCTGCTGTGGGTCGGCGATGGATGGTGGACCCAGCGGCTGACCGAGCGGCTGCTGCGGATGGACCTGCGATCAAAGGTGGTGATAACGGGGATGGTGCCGCCCGAGCGCGTGCCCGCGATGATCCGGGCGATGGATGTGGTGGTTCATCCGTCGTACCGCGAGGGGCTGCCGAGGGTGGTGCCGCAGGGGCTGCTGTGCGGGGTGCCGGTGGTGGCGTACGACGTGGATGGGACGGGGGAGGTGTGCATCGATGGCAAGACCGGCCGGCTGGTGCGGGCGGGGGACCTGACAGGGCTCCGCGAGGCGGTGCGGTGGATGGTGGATGATCCAGCGCGAGCGCGGGCCACGGCGGAAGCGGGGCGCGCGATGTGCCGGGAGATGTTCAGCGCGGAGGGGATGGTGGAGGCGCTGGAAGGGTTGTATGCGCGGGTTCTGAAGTCGGTACGCAACGATTGAATCGCAAGACGGTCGAACGTGTCCCGGGCGTAAAGCACGGAGCCGTCGGTTCGGTTCGTGTGCGTTTGATGTTGCGATGGTCGATGTTGCCGACCCCACCCCGAGCTTTGCGCTCGGGGGTCGTTTGATGCATTGAGGCAAGCCCGTCACTGCCGTTCCGGGCTCGTTCGAGGCATGATTACTTGAACCGTGCGGCATCATCCGGGCGGCCGACTTGTTCGAGCATCTGCGCCACGGCCTGGCGGCGCTGGTCATTGGCGGGGTCGCGGCGGTCGAGTTCCTGGAACTGCGCGATCGCATCGTCGATGCGGCCCGCCTGCAATAAGAGCTGGCCGAGTTGGAAGCGGCGGCGGAGGTCGCTCGGCGTCAGCCGGACGGCCTCGGTCATGTGGACGACCGCGCTGTCCATGTCGCCCTCGATCTGCAGGGTCGCGGCGGCGAGGTTCTCGCGGACGGTGGGCTCATCCGGGCGGACCTCGGCGGCTCGGCGCAGCTCGGCGAGGGCAGCGGCGGGATTGCCCGTGGCCAGATGGAGTCGGGCGAGGGTGAGTCTGGTGCGGGCGTGGGCGGTGCGTGTGAAACGTTCTGGCGGGATGGCGGCGAGGGCCGATTCGGTGGCTCGGAGGGCTTCGGGTGCGCGGCCCGTCTGGGCCATGATGCCCGCCCAGTGCTCGCGGATGCTCCAGAAGTCGGGGCGGTCGGCGAGGGCTCGGGTCCAGAGGGCCATGGCATCATCGACAGCGCCGCGGAGCAGCATGATGCGGCCGAGGTCGGCGGTGCCCTCATCGGATGCGACGCGGTCGCCGAAGGCGGCCTTGAGGTCGCGTTCAGCGCCGGCGGGATCATCGGTGATCAGGCGCATGAGCGCGGTGCGCAGGCGGGCACTGACGGGGGTGACGATGCCCCAGCCGCCATCGGATAGGCCCGCGGCGCGGGCATCGTGGGCGAGGATCTTCCGGGCCTGGTCCTTCATCTTGTCATCGAAGCCACCACCGCCGAGCGACGGAGGGATGAGGGCCTGCTCTTTGGAAGCTCCCAGGCGCTCGGCGAGGTCGGTGGCTCGCCAGCGGTGGTAGTTCACGAAGCCGGTGTGCAGGATGAGCGCTGCTCCGAGGATGGTGGCGGTGGTCCAGGCCCGCCCGGCGTGGGTGAAGCGGCCGAGGCGCTTGAGCTGGAAGATGCTGAAGCGGGCATCGCGCTCGCGGAGCATGCGGCGGAACTTCCACGCGATGAAGGCAGCGCAGCCCGCGATGCCGACGGCCATGAGCATGGGGATGACGTCGTAGGCGCCGCGGGTGCTGAAGAAGGCGATGGCGAAGATGGCGGCGAGGCCGACATCTTCCGCGATGGTCGTGTCGTAGATCTTCTTCGGGGCCTTGTTCCGAGGCGTGCCCTTGAAGAGCGTCGGGCGGGCGAAGCTGAACGAGAGCGCTGTGTTCGGGCAGACGCTGACGCAGTCCATGCACTTCATGCAGCCGGGATCGACGACCATGCCGAACTCGCGGATCTCTTCGTGGACGCGGACGTTGCTGGTGCACACGGCGGTGCAGTGCCCGCACTGGTGGCACTTGTCGTGATCGACAACGATCTTGCCGACCGAGACAAGGTCGGCCGGCGCGAACAGGCCGCCGTAGGGGCAGCCGTAGGTGCAGAAGCCCTTGGCGCCCAGGAAGTAGACGGTGGCGAAGCCGCAGACCAAGAGGAACGGGATGGCGACGGCGATGGGTGCGAAGGTGTCCCAGAATCCCTCGGTCATCAGCGCGTTCGTGAAGCCCTCATCGGGGAAGGGGGCGATGCGGAGATCTTCACGGATGGTCGGCCAGATGCGTTCGAGGGCGGGGGCCAGGGCCACGCGCTTGAAGGTGGGCCAGATGAACATGTAGAGCGCCAGCACGAGCGGGATGAAGATGAGGATGCGCGAACGGAAGGGCTTGGGGCGCACGCCGCACTTCTTCATGATCCAGCCGCAGAGGTCCTGCAGCGCGACGATGTGGCAGCCCCAGCCGCAGAAGAAACGCCCGAAGATGAGGGTGGAAAGGATGGCGAGCGCGAAGAAGATGGCTCCGGCGTTGACGAGCCCCTGCTCGAGGGTTTTCATGCTCTCGCTGGGCTCGACGGGCGAGACGGTGCGGCCGGTGGTCCACCAGTGGGCGAGGTGGGCGATGAAGGCGAGGTGGATGAGGATGAGGATGGCGGCGCGGCGCGGCCCGCTCTTGGATTTGCGGATGGCCGCGCGGGCGTTTCCGGACTGATCGGCCCCGGGCTGGAGGACCGGGAGCGACAGGGTCATCTGTGTGGATGAAGGGGCGGGCTCGCCCGAGCAACCGGCCACGAAGCCTCCGTTTGGTTCAGCCCGGCGGGGTTTTCCGCACTCGATGGGACTGGAGCATGCTAGCGGGGCGGGAGCTGGTTGGATCCAGCCATATCGGACGCAACGGGCACCGGATTCGGCATTCAAAATCGATTGAAAAGAGGGGCTGCGGCGTTTGGATCCGGTCCAAGCGTGGGGTAGGTTTGATGAACCCGGATGCGGAAACGCAGCGGGGCTGTTCCTTTGTCGACGATGATCTGTTGCGGCGGCACAGGAAAAAAAGGTTGATTGGCGGAAGGGAGTGAGATTCAAACCGGTCTCACTGGGTCTCAAGGTGCCGGACGCTGGAGCGTCTCGGCGGCATCCACAGGGGTGCCTGGTTGAACCTCATCGGCATGGTGACCGACGGTCAAAGATCAGGAGATACGCGAATGCAGCAGCACGTGTTTACGAAACGGTGTGTCGGGGCGGTCGCGGCGGTCGCCGCGTTGGCGGGTTCTGCTCTTGCGGGCGGCCCCTTCCCCCCCGGCCCCGGCCCGTGGGGACCGGACATCACCCTCTGTCAGATTTACGGTTTGGCGCAGCGTCCGAGCTCCGGGTCTCCGTTTGCTCGCGTGGGCGACACCGTCGGCCTGGGCATGGCGACGACTTCCTGGAACATCGGCACGGTGAACGCCATCTGGCAGCAGGTTCCGGACGGCCGTCACCCGATGATCTGGCAGAACCTGTTCCGCTATGAGAACGGGCGCATGCGTCAGGTCGGTCAGGCCTGGATCAAGCACGGCTTCTTCGCTCTGTCCAACCTTCAGTGCGGCACTCACCCCTACCTGGGGTCGGGCTGCTCGGGCACCAACGGGACCTCGCTGGGCGTCGGCTGCACCGACACCTACAGCACGAGCCTGAACATGAGCCAGTCGGGGCTTGGGCCGCGCTTTGAGATCAACCCCTGGACCGGCGGCTGGCAGAACACCGGTTCGGTGTTCGCGGTCGGCGGCGTGCCGAACACCTCGATCACCCGTCGCCTTCAGGTGAAGGATGCGGACCTGGCCGATGGCGTGAACAACAACCAGAACTCGGTGTACATCGCCGAGGCCGGCTACATCGCGGTCGATGATGTTGACATGATGAACAGCGCGGGCTGGAAGGTTGTCGACCCGGTTGGCGTGACCGGCGGGACGTACACCTTCACGATGTCCGGCTCGACCACCGATGAGAACGCTGGGTACGCGGTCGACTACTGGGCGGGCCAGGGCGCTCGCCTGACGATGGTGGCCCAGAGCCTGCCGATCGTCGAGAACTGGACGGCGAACAACTCTCCCCGCGGCGGCGGCCCGGCGCCCGGCGGCGAGTCGGCCGACGGCCGCGCAATCGTGGTCTCGAACGTGATCAACCTGGGCGGTGGCAACTACCGCTACGAGTATGCGGTGCTGAACATCGACATGGACCGCCAGGTCAGCAGCTTCACGGTTCCGATCCCCACTGGCGTGACGGTGAGCAACAGCGGCTTCCACGCGGTGGCCAACCACAACGAGCCCTACTGCTACTCGTTCCACAACGGTGTGTCGCGCGTGAACGGCCCGGCGGTCAACAATGATCCGTGGGTGTTCGCGACCGGAACAGGGAATGTTTCCTGGAGCACCAACGCTCACCAGCCCGCTCCCCCCTACACCGTTGCTTCGAACCCCATCCGCTGGGGAACGATGTACAACTTCTGGTTCGAGACCAACCGCCCGCCGGTTGATGGTTCGGTGTCGCTGGGGCTGTTCAAGCCCGGCGCCGTGACGAGCGTTTCTGGCGTGACGAACGTGCCTTCGGCCCCGCCGCCGCCGCCCTTCTGCCAGGGCGATGCCAACGGCGACCTCACGATCACCTTCGCCGACATCACGTCGGTGCTCGGCAACTTCGGCGCGACGTACACCCCCGGGTCGGCCGGTCAGGGTGATGCAAACAACGACGGGGTCGTCGATTTCGGTGACGTGACGACGGTTCTGGGCAACTTCGGCCTGCCCTGCTCGTGAGCAAAGCGAAAGCGACTCCTTGACCAGCAAGGAGCGATGAACAATCATCTCCGTCGCCGGCGGTTGTCCCGCCGGCGACGGCTTTGTAGAGAGATCAGACGGAAAGCCTCTGCGGCGCTGGCACTCCGCTCTCGCCGCGAACACCCATGGTTCTTTCGGAGGAGCAGAGATGTTGAACCGGACCAAGATCGTGGCCGCGATGTGCGCGGCCGTGGCGAGCGTCGGCTGTGCGCTGCAGACGGCTTCGGCCCAGAACGCGGACACGGTGCGCGTGGCCTCGGCGATGGCGTTGCCCCTGTATGTGACGCACGCGCCGGGCGAGCCTTACTACATCTACATCGTGCAGAAGGCGGGGCTCATCCGCAGGCTGGACCTGCGGACCAACGTGCTGACCGACTTCATCGACCTGAACCCCGTGGTTCTGAACGTTTCGACGGTGAACGACGAGCGCGGCCTGCTTGGTCTGGCGTTCCACCCCGGGTACGCGACCAACGGGTACTTCTTCGTGTACTACACGTCGAACACGGGCACGCAGGTTGTGGCGCGGTATCAGCGGTCGAGCCCCGGCGTGGGCAATCCCGCGACGGCGCAGATCGTTCTTGAGATGGCCGACCCGTTCAGCAACCACAACGGCGGCTGGATGGCGTTTGCCCCGGGCGATACCAACGGCCAGCTCTACATCTCGACGGGCGATGGCGGGTCGGGGAACGACCCGAACGGCGCGGGGCAGAACCTCGCGACGCTGCTGGGCAAGACGCTGCGGCTGGATGTGGACGGCCCGGACAACGTGATCGGCAACACCGATGACGATGAGTTCCCCGCCAGCGCGACTCGTCTGTACGCGATCCCCCCGACCAATCCGTTCGTGGGCGTGGCGGGCGAGGACGAGATCTGGCTGTACGGCCTGCGGAACCCGTGGCGTTCATCGTTCGACCGGTCGACCGGCGCGATGTTCATCGGCGATGTCGGGCAGAACGCGTTTGAAGAGAACGACTTCATCCCCGCCGGGTCGGCGGGCGGGCAGAACCTGGGCTGGCGGTGCTTCGAGGCCAACAACTCCACTGGTCTGTGCGTCACGAACCCGACCGGGACGCTGTTCCCCTGGTTCACCTACGGGCGGGGCCTGGGCATCTCGACGACGGGCGGGTACGTGTACCGCGGGTGCGCGATCCCGGGCTTCGTCGGGTCGTACTTCGTGGCCGACTTCGGGACCGCGCGCGTGTGGCGTGCGACCGGCGCCTCGGCCTCGGCGGCTCCGACGGGCGTGCCGACCGAGATGCAGGCCGACATCAACACGCCGATCGGCGGCGGGTCGGTTTCGTCCCTGGCTTCGTTCGGCGAGGATGCGTTCGGCGAGCTCTACCTGGTGCGCCACTCGACATCGTCGGGCGAGGTGTTCCGGATCGTGCCGACGGGCAACGCGATCGCCGACTGCAACGGGAACCTGGTC
>JBIPMO010000165.1:0-6769 GCA_044369085.1 Phycisphaerales bacterium | reverse complement strand
GGACTCACCGGGCTCCAGGATCGAGTTCCCCCCGGGGATCGCCAGGGAGAAGTCGCCCGCGATCAGCACATCGTCGGCATTACCCGCGGTGGTGTCTTCCGACAGGTAGATCCGGTAGTACGAGCCGCCCCAGGGGGTGTAGTTCGCCGCCACCCCGCCCACGTTGGAGATGGACCAGGACACGGTGATCGTCGAACCTGCGGGGGCGCTCGCGGGGACCAGGATGGTCGCCGGGTCGACGTAAACATCCGGGAAGGTCGCGGTGATGTTGATCGCCTGATCGTCGAGCAGCGCGTTGCTCGCCTCGCCCGAGCCCTCGGCGACCACGTTCGCGGTGTCGGTCTCGACAACGATGAAGCCGCTGCCGAAGACGCCAGATGGGACCGCGGCGGTCAGGGTCTGCGTGTAGGACTCGCCCGGCTGCAGGGTGCCCGTGAAGCTGCGGACGCCGATCAGGGTGTCCGAGCCGATCGCTCCATCGCGGGAGAAGGTGACGCGATCCGACCATGTGCCGGTTGCCGGCGCATCGCCATCGTTGCGAACGGTCCACTCAATGGTGGCGTTCGAGCCTTCGACGGCGGTCGGCGGCGCGGTGATCGAGGTCACGATGAGGTCGGGCAGACCGTTTCCTGCCCTGGATTCATCGCCAAGCCCGAAAGCGGCGATGGCCAGAGCGAAAAACGTTGGCAGACGCTTCACCAAGCGGGAAGCAACAGATCGCATCATCACACCTCGATATTGAAAGGCCTAACTCCCTGCGCACGCTGGGTCGATACGGCAAACGGCGTGCGATCGTCCCAAAGGGACGCACTCCAGCCCGCTAACTATCCATGCAGTTTCAGGCCGGTGCAAGGCCTTGGCAAAGAAAACACTCGATTTCGACGGACTCGGGCGGAGCGATGTCATCGGAATTGCACCATGCGTGCGTCGCGATGGATGCCGGAGCGTGCGCCCGGCGGATGCCATCGCGAAGTTGAAGTTTGGCGGGCGTTCGGAAAGAGTCGGACTGTGAACACAGCTCGTCGCTTGACCGAACCGCCCCCAAGCCGGTGCGTGGCGGCATGAGGGAGGCCGGCACCACATTCGTGCGCGCAGCGAGCGTTGGCCGCCCGGTCGCCGACACGACAGCAGGAACCCTTTGAGTCCAAAAACGACTCGGGTCCAAAAACGAAATGGGTTCAAAAACGACGGAAGCCTCGGCGGTGCGAGGCTTCCTGAAGCGAGGCGGACGGGACTCGAACCCGCAACCACCGGATCGACAGTCCGGTACTCTAACCAATTGAGCTACCGCCCCAAGTTGTTGTCTGGACAGGACTTAGGCCTTTGCTGCTGTCCGATGCCCAAGGCCCGCCTTGGGCTCGCGCCTTTGCGGGGGAGAGGAGGATAGCCTGTTTCCTGCTCGGATTCAAGCGCAACGCTGTGGCTGACCTCGTTCCCACGCTACTTCGAGCAGGCGACGGCTGATTACCCATTGACAGATCGGCCTTTCACGAATTACGCTCTTCGCGCTGCACAGAAGCTGGCGGCCGATGCGGGCGGTCATGCCGAGGAGTGGTGGCGATGAAAATCCGAGTCAGGATGTCGTTCGTGGCGGCGCTGTTGGTTTGCGCGGGGTCGTGCATGGTCGCGGCGTCCGAGGCGCGCGCCAGTGCCGAAAAGAAAGTCATCGTCGTTCCCACCAAGGTGAACATCTACAAGGATTCAGGTGTCACCAGAGTGGAGGCACAGGACTACGTCCGCCGGGCGAACAAGATCCTCAAGAAGGCGATGATCCGGCTCGATCTGCGCTGGCGCGACATCAACGCAGGGGCGAACGGGATGGGTCTCGACGAACCCGGAGACAACAGCGGCAGCCTGACGCTTGCGGAACGAGAAGAACTGCGCAGGACCGGCAAGGCCGAGCTTCCTGGCGGGAAAGGCTGCAAAATCGCGATGGTCAAACAGCCGGACGCGAGCGACGACAACGTCAACGGGCTCAGCGTCGACGGAGAGCCGGCCGTGATTTTGCGGGAGAACCAGACCTCGCGCTTTCGCACCGCCGAGACGATCGCTCACGAGTTCCTGCACACGCTCGGGCTCGGTCACGAGGCGGACAACGGGAATCTCATGTCGGAGACGAAGTTGGAGCGCACGGGCACGAAACTGACTCCCGACCAGGTCACCGGTGCGATGATGGCAGCGAAGGCACAGGGGCAGGAGAAGAAGAAAGATAAGAAAGGCGACGGCAGCCAGCCGGCACGCAGCGTCGGAACCGAGCGGGGCGGCGCCGTCGCGGGCGGGATGCTCGCGCTCGGCACCGCTGCGCATTACAGGATCGCCTCCGCAGCAATGGACGCTGTAGAAGAGGACACCGACTACAAACTGCGGCTGGACCTCGCCGGCCTGACCCCGGAGGATGCACCGGCGGGGACGAACTACGCCTTCCTTTTCGACACCGACAACAATCCAGCAACCGGGAGCACCGTCAACGGCCGCTCGGGGATCGAGCGTGTGGTGCGGGCGGTGTCCACCGGTGGACTGAGCGCCCAGTACACCATCGAGAACGGAGATGGGACCGGCGTCACGCCGCTGTCGGGCGCCTTCGGGCACACGGAAGAGGACGTCGAACTCGCCGGACCGGGCAACTACGAGGCCCAGCCGGTCGCAGACGTGTTGACGATCGGCGTGCCCCGCTCGCTGCTGCAGTTCGAGATGGGCGATGTGTTCCCGGTGACGGTGATGACGGCCGACGCGAGCGCCGGCGTGCTTGACACCCTCGACATGTCCCTCGACCGGGCGTACGACATCCGAGGGCCGCAGATCAGCGCTGATCGCGGCACCTACGAACCAGGCCAGATGATGCGGATCACCGGCGGCGGGTTCGAGCCGCTGGAGCCCCTGCAGGTGCTGCTCGACGACGACATGCTGGCGATGACCAGCGCGGACGCGTCCGGGATGGTCGACCTCGAGGTGATGGCGCCGATCGGGTTGACCCCGGACTTCTTCTTCCTGACCGTTGCGCCGCCCGACGAGGATCTGTACGTAACAGGCCGAGTCTCCCTGAACGGAGGAGCGACAACCTTCGTCAACATCCCGAGCCCCGGGATGACCCTGTGGAGCATCGTGCCGGGCCTTTTGGCTCTACGGCGGCGGCGCGAATGCTCGATTTGAAGGAGTCGGCCGGCGGCGACACCCTCACGCATCCTCGAACCAATCGCGCCCGATCCCGGCATCGGCCTTGAGCGGGACCGTCAGGGTCATCGCGCCCTCCATCCGTGCGACGATGAGTTCGCGGGCGGCCTCGGCGCTCGCTGCCGGGGCCTCGAAGACGAGCTCGTCGTGGATCTGGAGGAGCATGCGCACGCCCGCGAGTTCGGCGGGCCTGCCGGCGCGGCGGTGGGCGGCGTGTTCGCTGAGGCGCTGGTGCAGGTCGACCATCGCCACCTTGATGAGGTCGGCCGCCGAGCCCTGGACGACCGAGTTGATCGCGATCCTCTCGGCGAAGGATCGTTCGCTGGGGTTGCGCGATTCGATCCCGGGGACGGGGCGGCGGCGTTTGAGGATGGTCTCGACAAAGCCGTGCCGCTTGGCCTGAGCGATGCACTCTTCAAGGAAGGTGGTGATGCCCGCGAAGCGGCGCTTGTAGGCATCGATGATCTCGGCGGCGGCGGAGTTGTCGATGTTCAGGCGGCGGGCGAGACCGAAGGCGGTGATGCCGTAGACGATCCCGAAGTTGACCATCTTGGCCCCGCTGCGCTGCTCCTTGGTGACCTGGTCCAGCGGAACGCCATGAATCTGGGCGGCCACAGCGGTGTGGATGTCCTCGCCCTTGTGGAAGGCGTCGAGCAGCGCGGGATCGCGCGAGAGATGGGCGAGGAGGCGGAGCTCGATCTGCGAGTAGTCAGCGCTGATGAGCACGCAGCCCGGCGCGGCGATGAAGGCCTTGCGGATCTCGCGTCCAATCTCGGTGCGGATGGGGATGTTCTGGAGGTTTGGATCGCTGGATGAGAGCCTGCCCGTGGCGGCGACGGTCTGATTGAAGCTGGCGTGGACTCGGCGGGTTTCGGGGTTGATCTCGTCCTTCAGGGCGGTCAGGTAGGTGCCCACCAGCTTGGTGAGCTGGCGGTGCTCGACGATCAGCCCGGGCACGGGCGAGGTGACGAGCGGGTCGGCGGCGAGCTTCTCGAGCACTTCCACATCGGTGGAGAATCCGGTCTTGGTCTTCTTGATGGGCTTGATCCCCAGGCCCGGCGCTTCGTCATCGGGAGCGTTGAAGAGGATCTCGGCGAGTTGCTTGGGGCTGTCGGGGTTGAAGGGGCGCGGGGCGGCGGCGGCGAGTGCCTTGCGGATCTCTTCGATGCGGGTGCTGAGCCGGGCCGCCTGCCGGTCGAGTTCCGCCGGATCGACCGTGATGCCGTTCCATTCGAGCTCCGCCAGCACCTCGACCAGCGGCATTTCGACCCGGTCGAACAGATCAGCCAGTTCCATGGCTCTGAGCTGCGGGAGGAGCAGATTGCGAAGCCGCAGCGACATATCTGCATCCTCGGCCGCGTACTTGGTGGCGAGATCCAGATCGACGGTGTCGAAGGTCCGCTGGGACTTCCCACCGCCGATGAGCTCGGAGATGGGGATGTTCTTGTGGTTCAGCAGGGCCAGGCAGAGGTTGTCCAGCGAGTGGCTGGAGCGCGAGGCATCGATGAGGTACGAAGCGACCATCGAGTCGAAGAGGCACGAGGGCCCGCCGCGGACTTCGACACCGTGGCGACGGAGCACGAGCATGTCGTACTTGAGGTTGTGCCCGCACTTGGGGACCGCGGGATCTTCGAGGATTGGGCGCAGGGCATCGAGGACCTGGGCGGTATCGAGGTGCGTGGCGGGGTCGGGAGAACGGGTGGGGATGTAGAACGCCTCGACCTCGCGGATGGCGATGCTGACGCCGCAGAGGTCAGCGCGGAGGGGCGAAAGGCCCGTCGTCTCGGTGTCGATGGCGACGACCTCGGCCATCTTGCAGCGGGCGACCAGGGCCTGAAGCTCCTGAATCGTCCGGATGCAGCGGTAGTCCCCCGCTGCCTCGAAGCTGCTGGCCTTGGCTGCTGACTCAGCGCTGGCGAACAGCCCGCCGAAGAACGCGCTCTGGTCCGGGCCCGTCGATCGGGTGGTCGCCGATCGCGCAGCGGGCGCCGCCGAATCGGCGGGCTGATGGGCCGCCGGGCGGTCGTCAGATTGCCGATCGCGGCTCATGTGCTCGACTTGTTCGATGGTCGGTGTCTGCCGGCCGAGCAGCTGCTTGAGCTCATCTCGATATCGATTGAACCCCAGGTCGCGGAGGATGGGCTCGAGGCGATCAAGGTGGAACGACCCCACGCGGGCCTGATCGAGCGTGAAATCCAGGGGCACATCATCGCGGAGCGTGACGAGCACCTTTGACAGGCCGAGCCGCGGCGCGGCTTCGCGGAGCTTCTCGCCGCGCTTCCCCTTGATCTCGGCCGCGTGCGCCAGCAGGTTGTCGAGGGTGCCGTACTGGGCGATGAGCTCGCACGCGGTCTTGGGGCCGACGCCATCCACCCCGGGCACGTTGTCGACGGTGTCCCCCATGAGGGTCAGCATGTCGACGACCTGGTCGGGGGAGATGCCCTTGTCGGCCTTCAGCTTCGCGACATCGATCAGCTCATCGGTGTGAACGTCGTACATCTCGACGGCGTTCTCGCGGAGGAGCTGCTGCAGATCCTTGTCCTTGGAGACCAGCCGGACCTTGACGGGTTCGCCCGATGCATCGGCGTGGGCCGCGATGCGGCGCGTGACGGTGGCGATCACATCATCGGCCTCGAAGCCGGGCACGCCGAGCACCGGCACCCCCATCTCGCGGAGCAGCGAGACGCAGCGGTCCACCTGTGGGAACAGGGCCTCAGGGGGTTCGGATCGTGTGGCCTTGTACTGCGGGTACAGCTCGGAGCGGAATGTTTCCTTGTCGCCCGACACATCGATCGCGACGACGAGGTAGTCGGGGTGCAACTCGCGGAAGAGCCTGAGGATCATGCCCACGAAGCCGAAGGTCGCGTTGGTGGGCTCCTTCGTCACGGGCGAGGACATGGGGGTGCGGATGGCGTGGAAGGCGCGGAAGAACTGGGCGTGGCCGTCGATGAGGTAGAGGGTTTTCATCGGGGGTGACCCTCCGTCGGCGTGGGCTAGTGCACGCCCATGTAGGCCTTCTGGACCTCATCGGAAGCGGCGAGCTTCGCGGCCTCGCCGTGCAGCGCGACATCGCCGACCTCGAGCACGTAGGCGTAGTGGGCGATCTTGAGCGCGGCGTGGGCGTTCTGCTCGACGAGCAGGATCGTTGTGCCGGTCTGGTTGATCTCGCGGATGATGCGGAAGATGGTCTGGCAGACCTGCGGGGCGAGGCCGAGGCTCGGCTCGTCGAGCAGCAGCAGCCGCGGCTTGAGCAGCATGGCTCGTCCGATCGCGAGCATCTGCTGCTCGCCGCCCGAGAGCGTGCCCGCGTTCTGGTGGATTCGCTCCCTGAGCCGGGGGAAAAGCTCGAAGACCCGGTCGTAGTCCTTGGCGAGGCCCGCCGCATCGGCGCGGTGAGCAGCGCCGAGCTGAAGGTTCTCCTCGACCGTCAGGTTGGCGAAGATGCCGCGGCCTTCGGGGGCCTGGACGACGCCCAGGTGCACGATGTCGTGGGGCGCCAGGCGCGTCAGCGGGCGGCCCTCGTACTCGATGGTGCCGGCGGTCGGACGGACGAGGCCGCTGATGGCCCGGAGCGTCGTGGTCTTTCCCGCGCCGTTGC
>JBIPMO010000164.1:0-6804 GCA_044369085.1 Phycisphaerales bacterium | reverse complement strand
CGTCTCCGTGTCGTCGTACGACTCACCCTTGCCGATCGCAAACCCGCTCGACGCCTCGTACCCCTCGTCGAACCACCCGTCGAGGATCGAGATGTTGATCACCCCGTTCATCGCCGCCTTCATCCCCGAGGTCCCGCTCGCCTCCATCCCGCGCCGCGGGGTGTTCAGCCACACATCGCACCCCTGCACCAGCCGGCGAGCCACCTCGATGTCGTAGTCCTCCAGGAACACCACACGCCGCAGCGCCTCGTGCTCCGTCGCGAAACGCACGATCTCGCGGATCAGCTCCTTCCCCGGCCCGTCCGCCGGGTGCGCCTTCCCCGCCACCAGCAGCTGCACCGGCCGGTCCTTGTTCGTCAGGATCGCCTTCAACCGCTCCTTGTCGTGCATCAGCAGCGTCCCGCGCTTGTACGTCGCGAAACGCCGCGCAAACCCGATCGTGAAGATGTCGGGCGACAGCGCCGCCGCCGCCTTCTCGATCTCGTCATGGCCCAGCCCGCGAGCTCGAAGCTGCCTGCGGATCCGCTTCCGCGCCCACGTGATCAGCTTTTCACGCTGACGACCGTGCGCACGCCACAGCTCCTCATCCGGGATCTCGCTCACCCCGTCCCACAGCTCGTAATCGTTCGGATCAGACTGCCAGTCCTGACCCAGGTAACGCTCGAACAGACGCATCACCGACGGGCTCACCCACGACCGCGCGTGCACGCCGTTCGTCACGCTCGAGATCGGAACCTCCGGCTCCGGAACCCCGGGCCAGATGTTCGCCCACATCTTCCGCGACACCACCCCGTGCAGCCGCGAAACACCGTTCGCGTAGTTGCTCGTCCGGATCGCCAGCACCGCCATCGAGAAGAACTCGTTCTTGTCGAACACGTTCCCACGGCCAAGCGCCAGCAACCCCTCCATGTCCAGCCCCAGCTTGTGAACGTAGTGGTCGAAGTACCGCGCCAGCAGCTCCGGTGAAAACCGGTCGATCCCAGCGGGCACCGGAGTGTGCGTCGTGAAGATGTTCGCCGATGCCGCCGAACGGTTCGCCTCATCGAACGTGCAGCCCCAGCGCTCCCGCAGCATGCTCACCCGCTCCAGAGCCGCGAACGCCGCGTGCCCCTCGTTCATGTGGAACACCGTCGGCTTCTCGCCGATCTTCGCCAGCGCCCGCACCCCGCCGATCCCCAGCACGATCTCCTGCTGGATCCGCGTCTCAATGTCCCCGCCGTACAGCGTCCGCGTGATGTCGCGGTCCTCCCGCCGGTTCTCGGGAAAGTTCGTGTCCAGCAGGTACAAGGGGATCCGTCCCACCGAGCACCGCCACACACCGATCGTCACCTGACGCCCGGGCAGCTCCACGCTCACCCGGTACTGCTCGCCCGTCTCCGGATCGATCATCCGGTGGATCGGCTGGTTCGGGAAGTCCTGATCCGGGTACGTCTCCTGCTGCCAACCATCCGCGTTCAGGTATTGATGGAAGTACCCGCACCGGTACAGCAGCCCCACCGCGCAGAGCGGGATCCCCAGCTCGCTCGCCGACTTGAGATGGTCCCCCGCCAGGCACCCAAGCCCGCCCGAATAAATCTGGAAACACTCCGTCAGCCCGAACTCCGCGCAGAAGTAAGCCACCCGCAGCGGCAACGACGACGGGTTCGCGATCCCCGCATCCGCCGCAACCGCGCTCGCATCGCTCATCGCCGCGTACTGACGCTGGAACCACGACAGCCGCTCGCGGTGCGATTTGAACCGCGCATAGATCGTGTTCAACGAGTGCAGATACGCCTGATCCTCCGCAGCCCGATCCAGCACGCTCTGGCGGATCAGCCCCAGCATCTTCACCGGGTTGTGGTACGTCTCCTGCCACAGCTCGCGGTCCAGACGCTTGAAAAGATCCACCGCCTCCGGATGCCACGACCACCACAGGTTGTGCGCCAGCTCCAGCAGCGGCTTCAGCGGCTGGGGCAGATCGGGCACCACGCGGAACGAACGAATCCGTGCTTGGCCGGCGTGCAGCATGAACGTCTTCTTTCCATTCGCCGCGGGCCATGGGCCCGAGGACGGTTATCGACAGGGTTCAGGACCGAAAAACGCACCGATACCGGGCCGATCTCATCGACCGGATCGCGCGATGAGTCTACTCCCTCGCACCACTCCCGAACCCCTAATACTCCGCTGTCCGGGTTCCGTATGTATCGGTACGCCAGTTTTCCACCCCCGCGCGAACCGCCGCCGTGTCCTCGGGCATGTGATGCGTCCACGTGCAGCCCCCGAGCAGCACCACCAACACCCCAAACACCGCAGCCAGTCCCGCTCGACGCATGCCACTCGACTTCGGCTCGATCACCCCGCGCGCTCACACAACCACACCCCATCCCCTACCTCGCACCCGGTTACACTGTGCTCAAAAGGAGAACCCCATGAAGACCATCCTCATCGCCTCCGCCCTCACCCTCCTCGCCATCGCCGGCTGCGCATCCTCGAACAAACCCGCCGCCGCCGCCGCCGCCGCCACCACCTCCAAACCCGTCAACAAGTACTGCATCATCATGGACGAGCACCCCGTCCGCGCCGATGCCCAGACCACCGTCATGTACAAGGGCCAGGCCGTGGGCTTCTGCTGCGAAGACTGCATCGATGGATGGCAGAAGATGTCCGATGCCCAGAAGGATGCCGCCCTCAAGAAGGCTATCGCCGCCAAGTAAGCAACCGGCGCTCATCGCCGCCACGAATCAAGCCTTGCCGGCGCACCACGTGCGCCACGCATCGCGCACCACCTTCTCAAACCCAGCAGCGAACCTCGGCCCGTCCATCAGGGCCGAGGTTTCTATCTTTTTGCGCAGCCCCGCCCGAACATCCCGCAGCTTCGACGGGTCCTTCGCCAGCCCCACCGCCTTGGCCACAAGCTCCTCCTCGCTCGTCGCCGCAAACTCGCCGAGCCCCGCCGCCCGCAGCACGCTCGACCCGCCGCGCGAGGCCTCGCTCGCCCCGGCGCACGACAGCACAGGCAGCCCCAGCCACAGGTGCTCGCACACCGATGCCGCCCCCGAGAACGGCATGCTGTCGAGCATCACATCCACGCTCTCCAAAGCCATGTAAAGCCCCGCCTGGTCCGCCACCGTCACCGGTTGAACACTGTTCGCCGGCGCGCCCTCGGCATCAAACGCCGCCGCCACCCGCGCCCACGTCCCCGCATCGCTGATGAACTGGCTCCGGATGAGCAGCCGCGACCCCGCCGCTTCCCGAAGGATCCGGCTCCACACCCGGATGCACGCCGCGCTGATCCGCGGCAGCCCCGTGAACGCCCCGAACGTGAACACATCACCCGCCCGCCGCGCGATCGGACCGCGAGCCTTCAGCTCTCCACGCGGCTCAAAGCACATCATGCACCCATCCATCCGGGCCAGCGACTCGCTCGACTCCGACTCCGACCCGGCCGGAGCAATCACCCCGTCCACGATCCGCGCATCAATCCGCGGAATCCCCGTCGTCCCCGGGTACCCCAGCCACGCCATCTGCACCGGCGCCGAACCCACCGCAAAGATGTCGAGCCGCGACCCGCCCGAGTACCCCGTCATGTCGATCAGCACATCGATCCCCTGCCCCCGGATGTGCTGCACCAGGTCCGCCGTCGTCACGTTCGGGATCAAGGTCCAGTTCTTGCACAGATCCCGAAGCTCCGACCCCGTCGGGTCCCCGTTCGTGAAGCAGTGGAACACCATCTTCTCCGCGGGCATGTGCCGCAGCAGCGGCGCCACAAACGGCGCGATCGAGGGGTTCCGCATGTCGTGGCACACCAGACCCACCGTCAGCGCCCGCCCCGCATCACGCGTGTTCTTGAAGTCCGCCGCCAGCTCCGGCATCGACTTCGCAAACGCCTCGCCGAAACGCCTGTGGTCGCTCGCGATCTTGTCCGCCTCGACCCCGTCCAGGTACTGCAACGCGTGCAGCACGTTCATCCGCGCCACCGCGTTGGCGGGCTGGATCTGCCCGGCACGCGCGAACGCCTGCGCCCCCTCGGCCACACGCCCCGAGATCATCAGCAGCCGACCGAACTCCATGTGAACATCCCACCGCGCAGGCGCGTTCTGCGCCGCGTTGTACATGTACGCCAGAGCCTCCTCCAGCCGCCCGGAGTTAAGGAAAACACCCCCCGCGTTGTACCAGCAGTCCACGTGAACCTTGTTCCGACGCAGACCCTCCTGAAAGCAGTTCAGCGCCTTCTCAGCATCCTGACGAGAGATGTACGTCATCCCCAGGTTGCACCACAGGTCCGCGTTGTCCGGCTGCGTCACCATCCCCTGACGCAGATACGCCTCGGCCTCCACCGGCTTCCCCCGCTGCAGCGAGATCACACCCATCAGCAGCAGCGCCTGCGCATCGCCGGGCCGCGCCCTGAGCGCCCGCTGCGCAGCCTCGAACGCCCGGTCCCGCTGCCCCGTCTGAAAGAAGTTCGCCGCCTCGCGCAGCGCCGTGTCCGCCGTGATGTTGCTCATGCGCCCGAGTGTAGCCGCACCCGGCCAGACCCCCGCGCCCCGAAGATTCAGCCACCAACCGCTCGCGCCGCGGCCCCCGGCCGCCTCACGTGCCCCGCTCGTGGGACCCGCGATCCGACCCGCCCGCCGCCGGGCCCGAAGCCCCGCTCGCCGCCCCGGAACCGGCCGATCCCTTCACCCCCGCCCCGCCCGCTTCCGTCCCAGCGCCCCGACGACCCTGCTGCTCGCGGAACTCGCGCCACTTCCGCTCCTCGGGAGTCTCCCCGACCGCGGAGATCCCGAAGCTCTCGAACAGAAAGTTCATGAACCGCTTCAGCACGCCGCCATGATACGCATCACGCCGCCACGCGCTCGACCCGCTCACGCGACCAGCGACCACACGCCGCCAGCAGCGCATCTCGATCGATCGGCTTCGCCGCGTAATCGTCGCACCCAGCCTCCAGGCAACGCTCGCGGTCCCCGCTCATCGCCGAGGCCGTCAGCGCCAAAATCGCCCCGCGATACCCCGCCTGCCGCAGAGCACGCGTCGCCGCCAATCCGTCCATCTCAGGCATCTGCACATCCATCAGCACAACGTCGTACGGATCACCGCTCCGGTCCGCCGCCAGCGCACGGTCCAGCGCTGCTCTCCCGTCACCCACAATCTCCACCGCCGCCCCCGCCCGGCGAAGATGAAACGAGATCAGCCGCTGATTGTCCGGGCCATCCTCCGCCAGCAGAATCCGCGACCCACCCAGCGACCCGCCCGGCGACGCCCCAACTGCGCCCCCCGCCTCAGCCTCAGCCCGCGATGCCGCCGCCGCGACCGGTGCCTTGATCGTCAGAACAAACCGGCTCCCCTCGCCCGGAGTGCTGTACGCCTCCACGCCGCCGCCCAGAAGCTCCGCCAGCCTGCTCGAAATGGCGAGCCCAAGCCCCGTCCCCCCGAAGCGCCGCGCCGTCGTCGCATCCGCCTGCTCAAACGGCAGGAACAGCCGCGTCAACTGCTCGCTCGTCAGACCGATCCCCGTGTCGATCACCTCAAACGCCAGATGATCATCATCCCGGCAGATGCGCACCGTCACCGATCCTCGCTCCGTGAACTTCACCGCGTTCCCCACCAGGTTCGTCAGGATCTGCCGCAGCCGCAGCGGGTCCGTCAGGATCAACGCCGGCACATCCTCGCCCGCCTCCAGCCGCAGAGCCAGCCCCTTCGCCCCCGCTCGCTCGCCCAGCATCGCCACCACATCCCGCGCCACCCCCATCGGCGAGCACGCGATCCGCTCCACCGTCATCCGACCGGCCTCGATCTTCGACATGTCCAGCACATCGTTCACCAGGCCCAGCAGGTGCTCGCCGTTCCGCCGTATCGTCAGCAGGTGATCCAGCCAGGCCGACAGCGCCGGCCCCGAGCGAGCCTCTTCCGCCAGCACATCCGCGAACCCCAGGATCGCCGTCATCGGAGTCCGGATCTCGTGGCTCAGGTGCGCCAGGAAGTCAGACTTCGCCCGGTTCGCCGCGTCCGCCGCCGCGCGGGATGCCTCCACCTCCGCGCTCTTGCTCGCCAGTTCCTTGGCCTGCGCCTCCAGCACCTCGTTCGCTTCCAGAAGATCCTGCGCGTGCCGCTCCAGTCGCTCCTCGGCCTGATGCTGCTCGTGAACATCGATCACCGACCCCGCCATCACCGTCGCCCGGTTCTCCGCGTCGCGAGCCGCGACCCCGTTGCAGTGAACCCACCGGTACTCCCCCGATGCCCACCGCACGCGAACCCGCACATCAAACGGCTTCCCGAACTCCACGTGCCCCCGCACCATGGAACGGAACTCCACGCGATCCTCGGCATGCACCACGAGGTCAACCCACGAGTCAATCCCCGACCCAAGGTCCTGATCTCCCACCCCGGTCATCCGCGCAAGACGCGGCGACAACTGCATCCGGTCCTCGACGATGCGCCACTCCCAGATCCCAGCCGCCGAAGCCCGCGTCACCATCTCGTACCGCTGCTCGCTCCGCCGCAGCGATTCGGTCATCTGCAACGCCAGCTTCTCGGCCTTCACGCGCGTCAGCGTCGAGGCCCGAACCCACAGCGCCAGCAGCGCCGACATCACACCGCCGATCACCGCCGTCGGGAACGCCTCGCGAGCCGCCGCCTGCCGCGGGCTCGGACCAAGCGGCCTCACGCTCAGCACAAGCTCGCGACCGCCGAACCGGAACGGCGCCCGGATCCGACCCGCCGCCGGGTCGTTCGCCATCGATGCCTCATCACGGTGCGTCGACTCGACCGCGCAGCCCCCCGTGTCGTGCAGGACCTCGCACCCGCCATCGCTCACATCAAACATGT
>JBIPMO010000163.1:0-6823 GCA_044369085.1 Phycisphaerales bacterium | reverse complement strand
CTATCTGGGTGTGGAGAATGTCGCCGGAGTGAACCGCATCATCGCGCTCGACGATGCCCCGCGCAACACCCACCTCTTCCCCGCGGGCCCGCGGCCCACCGCCGTTGGCCGCAAGTTCAAGCTGTTCCAGGACAACCTGGCCACCTTCAACCCCGGCTCGCCCAGCATCGAGGTGACCATCGAGTCGGTGAGCGTCGGCGGCATCCCCGCCGCGGGCTTCGGCGTTCAGGGCTACCTCGCGGGCTCGACGGACCCGAACGACGACTCGCTCTCGCTGTGGCTCGAGTGGACCGGTGTTCCGGCGACCATCAACGCGGGCACCCAGATCGTTTCCCGCTTCCGCGTCAAGGCGACCGATCCGACGACGCTGGGCGATGTCGACACCGATGGCGACCGCGACTGCAACGACCTCGCCGCTCTGGTCGCGCTCTGCGGCGTGGCCGAAGCGGCCGCGAACTTCAACGCCTTTGCCGACATGAACGCCGACGGCGTCATCAACCAGGCCGACCGCGACCTGCTCGCGGCCGTCACCGGATCGTGCCCGGGCGTCGGCTCGTGCGCACCGGCGGTCTGCCAGGGCGATGCCAACGGCGACCTGACCGTGAACTTCTCCGACGTCACTTCGGTGCTCGCGAACTTTGGCACCAGCTACGCCCCGGGCACCGGCCCCGGCGATGCCGATGCGAGCGGCGTGGTCAACTTCACCGACATCACCACCGTGCTCGCGAACTTCGGCACCTCCTGCCCGTAAGCCGGACGCCGCGGCACCTGGTTCGAGGCCTCGGCCATCTGCGAGCCGAAGATGCGGCAGCAACACTGCCGCACAACTGACGCCAAAAAGCGAAACGCCCTGGGTTCTTGCCCAGGGCGTTCTTTATTGATCATGGTTGTCGCGGCTTGAGAGGCCGATCGACGGGCCGATCAGCCTGCTTTGGTCGGCTGCTCGGGCTCGTCGTCTTCATCCTCTTCGACTTCGCCGACCACCTCATACTCCTCACCATCGAGTTCCGAGACATCATCGACCTCGACGTACTCGTACTCGTATTCCTCATCGGTCTCCGCTTCCGCCTCGGCCTCGTCGGTCTCTTCCTCTTCCACCTCAGCGTCGCTCTCGACCTCGGCCGAGGCTTCTGCATCCTCGGCCTCGACCTCTTCATCCTCCTCGACGGCATCCTCAGCCTCGGCCTCGTCGTCGGATTCGATCTCCTCGACTTCGTCCTCTTCAATGGCGTCATCGGCCTCAGCCGCGGCGATTCCCTCTTCCTCTTCCTCATCAGCCTCGCTGGTCACGTCAAAGGGCGGCTCCTCAACGGCGGCGGCGCTCGCGAGCACCGCACCCGCCAGGTCCGACCCCGTCAGCGCGGTGATCGAAGCGGGCAGGTCATCGCCGTGCTGCTTGCGGCTCTCGATCACTTCCTTGGCGGTCACCGGCTCGGGGAAGAGCTTGGGCTGGCCCGCCGCGGAGGGCTTGGCAGCGCCCGCCTGCTCGTGGGCCTTGGCGTCGAGTTCGGCCTGCTTCTTCATCGCCTGCCACTCTTCGAGGGTCATCGTGACCTCGCGAGCGACCGAGCCCTTGTGCCCGCCGATGATCCCGGCCATGCCCATGAGCTCGATCAGGCGGCTAGCGCGGGTGTAGCCGATCGCCAGGCGCCGCTGCAGCAGCGACACGCTGCCGCGCTTGGTCTCGAGCACGATCTCGACCGCCCGGTCGAAGAGCGGGTCCTCCTGGGCGTTGTCGAGCATCCGCTGCTCGTGCTCGGCCGAACCGGGCTCGGGGATCCCCTCGTCCCCGCCGCTGCGGAGCTGGACGAGCTGGCGCTCGAACGACGGGCTCGAGACGTCGCGGACGAAGCGGACGCAGTTGCGGATCTCGCTGTCGTCGACGAGCGTGCCCTGGGCCCGCATGGGCGTGCTCGACCGCGGGGTGATGAAGAGCATGTCGCCCTGACCCAGGAGCAGCTCGCCGCCCTTCTGGTCCAACACGATGCGGCTGTCCATCCCCGATGCGACCTTGAAGCACAGGCGGCCGGGCATGTTGCTCTTGATGAGGCCGGTGACCACGTTGGCCTGCGGGCGCTGGGTGGCGAGGATGAGGTGGATGCCGACCGCGCGGGCCTTCTGCGCGATGCGGACGATCGCCCCTTCGACTTCCTTGTTGGTCATCATCAGGTCGGCCAGCTCGTCGATGATGAACACCATGTAGGGCAGGCGGCGCGGGATCGAGGCCTCTTCCGCCTCGCTCTGCGGGTTCATCCGCTCCTTGAGCTCCTCCCAGGTGAGGGCGTTGTACGACGAGATGTCGCGGCAGCCCGCCTCGGCGAGCAGCTCGTAGCGCTCGTCCATCTTGCCCACCGCCCACTCCAGGATCGCCGCGGCCTTGCTCATGTCGGTGACGACCGGGCACATCAGGTGCGGGATGTCCTTGAACTGCGAGAGCTCGACAACCTTGGGGTCGACCAGCACCAGCTTCAGGTCGCTGGGCTTCTGGGTGTACAGGAAGCCCATGATGATCGCGTTCATGCACACGCTCTTGCCCGAACCCGTGGTGCCCGCGATCAGCATGTGGGGGAGCGAGGCCAGGTCGATCACCAGCGGGCGGCCGCTGGCATCCTTGCCCAGGAACAAGGGCAGCTTCATCTTCGACAGCCCCTCCGACCGCGTCATCAGCTCCTTGAGCCGCACCTTCTCCTTCTTGCGGTTGGGGACCTCGACGCCCACCGTGTCCAGCCCCTCGGTGTTGGGGACCACGCGGATGTTCACGCTCTTGAGCGCCCGGGCGATGTCGCTGGCGACCGCCGTGATCGCGCTCACCTTGGTCCCCGGCGCGAGGCGGACCTGGTAGAGCGTGATCACCGGCCCGCTCTCGATCCCCGCGATCTCCCCCTTGATGTTGTAGGTGTGCAGAGCCGTTTCGAGGGCCTGGGCCTGCTCGCGGACGTAGGTCTCGAGGGCCTTCTCGTAGCCGTCCTCGGGCTCGACCAGCAGGTCCAGCCCGGGGAACACGTAGTTCTTGTTCACCGTTTCATCGATCGTGCTCTCGTTCCGCAGAGCATCGATCTCGTCCTGCGTCACCGCCCGGCGCTCGGCACCGGCGAAACGCACCGGCAGCTTGGCGATCTTGGCTCGCAGCTCCTCGGGGGTGAACTCGCGCTGCGAGCCGTCCTCGTCGAGCTCGACCTCGTCATCCGCCGATGCCTCGATCTCCGACTCATCCTCCGCTTCAGCCTCGGCCTCATCCTCGGGTTCATCCTCGGAAGAGTCATCCTCAGGCTCGGGTGCCTCGTTCTCGGCCTCGTCCTCGTGTTCAGACGCTTCGGACGAGTCTTCGACCTCGGCCTCGATCTCGGTATCGGCTTCAGGTGCCTCGTCTTCGACGACGGCCGTCGCGGACTCCGGCTCTTCGACCATCACGGGGGCGGAAGCCTTGGCGGGCACGCGGGCGCGGCGCGGCTCGGGAACGCGCTTCACGCTCGGGCGGGCCAGCGTCTTGGCCAGCGCAGCGATCGCCTTGGCCATCGCCGCGCCGATCACCACGAACGGCCGCGTGATCGCCCGAGCACCGGCGTTGAACCAGTCATCGAAGGCCACCGTCAGACCGACAACGCCCATGAGGGCCAGCCACAGGGCCGCTCCCAGAGATCCGAAGCGAGCCGCCAACTCGTGCACCCCGACGATCGCCACCAGCCCGCCACCCCCCTCGGGGAACCGGCTCAGCCAGGGCATGAACAGGGCGTGGAAGCCGCTGAAAGCCAGAGCGACCATCAGCACCCCGATCGCCCGCACAGCGACGTGCGTGATCGTCCCGCGGAACGCGATTCCGGCCAAGTAGGCCGCGGCCGATACCAACAGGATCCAGATCCCGGATCCGATCATGGTGACGGTCTGATAGGCGATCCAAGCGCCGGCGGGCCCCATCCAGTTGGTGATCGCGGCGTTGATCGGCGCGACCCCGTGGCCCGGCGCATCCGCCGGGTCAAAGGAGACGAGCGCGGCGAAAACCGCCGCCCACGCCGCCAGCCCGACGCACCACAAAAGGCGTCGGACGGCCATCGGGATCGAGGCCGGGGACGCAGAAACACCCGCCCCGCGACGGGACGACGAAGAGGAGCGCGTTGCCATACCCCCGTTATCGGCCTCCAGCCCCGTCGAGGCGGCATTTTTGGCCTTTCCCGAGCGGCGACCGGGGAATCGTTGGCTTTGTGGTCATTTCAGCCATTCACGCCGCCCCAGGACGACTTTCAGGAACCAGAGCGCCGATGAACTGACTTTCAGGATTACCGCTGGCCTCTCGCCCCGGGTGGTTTAGACTTCAGTGTTTCCTGTCTCGGAGGTGAGTCTCATGAAACGCACGTTGTTTGTCTCTTCGCGCCCCCGGGCGCGCGGGGCTGTTGTCATTCACGCCGCCATGCTCGCGTCCTTTGCCGCGGGCACGGCTGTCGCGCAGTACCCGTTGCCGACCACTCCGGCCGATTTGCTGGAGCCGGGGACGCAACCCAAGCAGGGTGCGGCCCAGCCCTGGACCATCTCCGACCCGATGCCCACGGCCCAGGATGGCTGCTTTGTCTGCCACTCGGGCACGCTCGAGAAGGACCCCTCGACCACGGTCAAACCGGGCCGCTGGCGGGGTTCGCTGCACTCCCACGCCTACCGCGACCCCATCTTCCAGGCGGCCTTCGTGATCGCCAATCAGGATGCGCCGGGATCCGGCGAGTCGTGCATCCGCTGCCATTCGCCCCGAGGCTGGCTCGAAGGCCGCGCCACGCCCCCCACGGGCAGCCCGGATGGCTCGACCCTGTTCGCCTCCGATGTGAGCGAGGGGGTGACCTGCAACGTTTGCCACCGCATGGTTGACCCGACGTTTGAGGCGGGCAACCCGCCCGATGATGAACTCATCCTCGCCGCGCTGTCGACCAACGGCTACCTGCCGGCGAGCACCGGCAACGCCAACTACGTCATCGACCCCATGGATGTGCGCCGCGGCCCGTTCAACTACGGCGATCTGGACGCCCAGCCGCCGCACGTCTGGGCCTTCTCCCCCTTCCATCGCAACGGCGATATGTGCGGCACCTGCCACGAGGTTTCCAACCCGCTCTTCACGCGCGTCGGCGGGCCCACCCCCGCGCCCACCGATACCTTCGTCCTCAACCCCTTCGGGCAGCCGCACACCTCGCCGCTCTCGGACCAGAACAAGTACAACAAGTTCCCCGAGCAGCGCACCTACAGCGAGTGGAAGAACTCGGCATTCGCCACCACGCCGGGCGGGATATTCGTCCCCGACGATGTGAACCCCCTGGTCAATCGCTTCGGCGGCAACCAGCTCACGGTGTCGTCGTGCCAGGACTGCCACATGCCCAAGAAGACCGGGCAGGCCTGCGACATCTTCGAGCCCCCTGTCCGCGACGATATCGGCTACCACAGCTTCGTCGCCGCCAACGTGTTTGCGCTGGACCTCCTGCTGCACATCTATGGCCCGGCCGGCAGCGGCGAGTTCGACGAGTTCACCGTCCAGCAGATGGGTCGAGCCATCGATGAGACCGTCACCATGCTCGGCAAGGCGACGGACACCACCCCAACGCAGTACAGCGGCGAGCTGAACGTCCGCACCGTCAACCAGTGCGGTCACAAGCTGCTCACCGGCATGCCCGAGGGGCGCCGCATATGGAAGAACATAAAGTTCTTCAACGGCCCGACGCTGATCGCGGAGCGCGGGGCCTACAACTTCGCCACCGCCGAACTGACCGACACCGACACCAAGGTCTACGAGCAGCTCTTGGGGCTCGACTCCTACATGTCGAGCGTCACGGGCAAGCCCAGCGGTCCCTCGTTCAACCTGATGCTCGTGAACAAGGTGTTCAAGGACAACCGCATCCCGCCCCGCGGCTTCAGCAACGCGAGCTTCGAGGCCGTGCAGGCCGGGCACGTCGGGTACGCGTACCCCGATGGGCAGTACTGGGACGACACCAAGTACTGCATCCCCGCCGGCGCTACCCGGGCCGAGGTCCGCCTCTACTACCAGACCTCCTCCAAGGAATACATCGAGTTCCTGCGCGATGAGAACACCACCGATTCGCGCGGCACGCTGCTCTACGATGCCTGGAACGCCGTGGGCCGCAGCCGGCCCATCGAGATGGACAACGTCTCGATCAACCTCGCCCCCTTCGCGCCCGGCGACTGCGACAACAACGGCGAGACATCCTTCTCGGATATCACCGTGGTGCTCGCCAACTTTGGCAACATCGGCGGCGGGCTGGCACGCGGCGATGCCAACTGCGACGGCGCCACAACCTTCTCAGACATCACCTTCGTGCTGGGGAACTTCGGCGCAACTCCCTGAGCGGCCGTCCTAGACGCCGCACTATCGTCGAAGACTCCTCAAGTGCGGCTTCTCGAAACGACGGAGCGCAGCCGCGTTCCCTACCATCCCCGGATGTCCGCGCACTTCCGCCCCTTCCAGGTCGTCAGCGATTACTCGCCCACGGGCGACCAGCCCACGGCGATCGAATCGCTGACGCGCGGCCTGCGCGAGGGCCGGCCCTGCGCCACCCTGCTGGGCGCCACGGGGACGGGCAAGACGTTCACGATGGCGCACGTCATCCAGAATCTGCAGCGGCCCACGCTGATCCTCAGCCACAACAAGACGCTCGCCGCCCAGCTCTACGAAGAGATGAAGGAGCTGTTCCCCAACAACGCGGTGGCTTACTTCGTCTCGTACTACGACTATTACCAGCCCGAGGCGTACATCCCCGCTCGCGACATCTACATCGAGAAGGACTCCTCGCGCAACGATGATCTTGACAGGCTCCGCCTGGCCGCCACCAGCCAC
>JBIPMO010000015.1:0-19874 GCA_044369085.1 Phycisphaerales bacterium | reverse complement strand
GTTCGAGATCTGCCCCCACTGGCCGGGGTCCGACCCGTTGGTCGGGCCGACGTAGGGAGTGGTCCATTCGTTGTTTGTGTCGGCATCCTCAACAAACGCCGAGATCTCGGCGGCTTCGGGCCACGGGGAATCGGTCCCGCGCGACTGCCCGGTGATGTACACCTGCCAGCGCGAGTCGCCGGTGTTCAGCGTCTCGCCAGTGGACAGCAGGATGTCGGCGAGCAGCCCCTGCGCCACATCGGGATCGCTCCAGACCGCGATGTAGATCCGCCCGGTGGTGTCGAAGGTCCAGGACTCGGGGAGGACCCAGTTGAGTTCTCCCTGACCATCCGTAGCGCCGGTCTCATTGCCGCCGATGCGGATGATGCCTGCGGGCGAGTCGGCGAACAGCGCGTAATGGTCGTCGGCGGTGATGGTGGTGCTCACCATCCCCGCGCTCGCGGAACCGGCGAGGCCGGCGAGAACCGCGGCGGTGCAGGCGGCAACGTTCTGATGCTTCATGGGCGAGACTCCTCCATGCGCCCGCGGCACCCCGCCGCGACGCAGGGGGAAACTGCGATTCGCCAGTGGGCGCTGCAAACCACTTCGCGACCGCGAGCCGTTCGCGGACGTGAGGTGCGCAGCGCACCCGTCAGGGTCCGCCCGTCATGCCGCGATGCCCCGAGCGGCTGGTCTTGATAACTCTGTGCGCACCGACCGCGCCGCGCGCTGCAGCGTGGTTCCTCCCAGAAGGTGGTGGCTCACATAGGATGCAACGATGCCGAACCCATGGCCCCACCCCGGACTGCGATTTGAGTGCACGATGTGCGGCGCGTGCTGTTCGGGGTCCGAGGGCTACGTGCTGTTCACCGATGATGATGCCCGAGCGATCGCGGCCCGGCTCGGCATCACCGTCGAGGAGTTCCTGGGGCGCTACACGCACGACATGGGGGTCGAGATCGCCGGGCGGCGGCGCTCGATCAACGAAGTCCCCACCGACCACGGGCTGGACTGCGTGTTCCTGGACCGCACCACCATGCCCGGCAAGGCGCTGTGCTCGATCCACGAGCAGCGGCCGCTGCAGTGCCGGACCTTCCCCTTCTGGCCCGAGCACGTGAAGAACGAGTCCGCGTGGCGGCGGCTCGGGCGCGACTGCGAGGGGGTCGACCGGGGGACCTTCATCCCGATCGAACAGGTGCGGGTGCAAACCGCGCTGCACAGGGCCGATCGCAGGGCGCCAGAGGGCCCGAACGTTGAACGAACGTAAGCGAGGACGGTGTCGGCGGCGAGGTTTGCGCTGGTCAGATGTGCGCGCACGTTCGCAGCGGGCCCTTCGACCGTGATGCCCGCGGCGAGGGCCGCTTGAAAGTCGACGAGGTTGAGGAGGGTGCCGCGCCGCAGGTACACTCGGCTCCCGGTGTCGCACGCCTCTGCGTGTGAGGTGCGGCGAGCCTCAGGAGAGACGCCATGATTCGCGTGGGCATTTCGAAGCGTTTGGTCGCGGCGGTGGCTGTGGTTGGCTGCTTGATCGCGAGCGTGATCGCGGCGGACAAGATCTGGGTGCCCTCGAGGGGCTCCGGCAAGTACAAGCTGGACGGCGAGACCCGGCGGATCGTCGAAGCGTCGCTGCTGCTCGGGAGTGATCGCGGGTTCCTCGCCAAGTTCGAGTGCGACGACAGGACCACGATCGAGTTTGCGGGCCGCCACTCCGGAGAGGGCTACCACCGCGAGCTCAAGCTCATGCGGGGTCTGGACAAGAAGGAACTGCACGGCTCGGGCGAGATGACGCTCGCGAACAACCACGGGGCGCTCAAGGACATCCGCATCGAGGGCGAGGTCGATGACAGGCATTTCGTCGTGAAGTTCGAGGCATCGAAGATCTACGACGATAAGTACGAGGAACGGGATGAGTTCTCTTTCGCGGACAACATCGATGGCAAGGGCAGGCTTGAGATTGACAATGAGCGATCGCGCGTCACGCGGATGCGGCTTAAGCTCGCTCGCAACGGCGATGCGACGATCGTGCTTGAAGGCAACGACATCCACGATGAACGCTACGAAGGGCGGTGGAGCGGCGCAGCGCCGGACATCGAGATCGAGCTGAGGCACCACGAATCGCTGAAGGTCCGAGCCAAGGGCAAGCTGACGCTCACGCGCAACGGCCGGGGCTTCAAGTCGATCGATGTTGAGGGCAAGGAAGATGGTCAGTTCTTCCGCCTCACCTTCGAACGCGAGAAGTGATCGCGGCGCGCTCGGCAGGCTGACGAAGCGACCGAAGGATGTTGCGGCAGAGCATCATCGGACGGCCGGTGGCCGGTGGCATGCCCGAGCGCATCGCTTGGCTATGCGGTTGCGGCCACAGCCCTGATGGATGTTCTGGAATCCCCGGCACAGCCAAGCCTCTGAGGGCTTGGCCATGCCACCCGCCGCCGCAACGACGAGAATCACTGAACTGAGGACAGGTCTGTGGCAGGTGTTGGGTTAGTGCCACCCGCCTATTCTTCATCTGTGGTATGTACTGGGGCAGTGCCACCAGCCCATACTGGTCCCGAGTGGACTATGAAGAATGACGATATTCATCCCATACTCAATCACGATACAAGAAGATCTTCGCTTCAAGCTTGCAGACGGTGGTCAGGTCCAGGTATTGCCCGGAACGCTTCACGGCCGTCTCACCATGATCCCACGCACCACCCTCCCGCCAGGAGTACGGAGCGATCGTGGTGTTGTGAGGATAGTCAACAACTATGCAGACGACGGTGACAATACGTACCGTCATCTCGCTTACGTCCTACCAACGGTCTTTCTGCCCTTGACAGACACCGTGTGTCGTCGCTGCCCTGCTGGCGCGTTCATGGGCACAACCGTTGAGACACGTCCACACACGGATCCCCGTGGATTGATCAAGGCCATGCTCGACGATGGTTCGGTCTTTGAACCCCTGCCGGACCATGACCGCTTCATGGTCGTCGGCGGCGATCTGGACGCTCACGCCAATCTCTACGTCAAGCTCACAACCTTCAACAGCAGAACCGCGAAGGGATCATTCGCGTCAGGTGGCGCCGCCATCGAGTACCGCATTCCGATCCAGGAGTTGCTTTGGCGAAAGGCGGCAAGGATCACTGACACGGATCTCATCCCCGAAGCAGAGGACCACATCATCTTCGAGTGCACGGGCACAAGTCAGATGAGCGACTATCCAATCCCACCCTCGCCGATCAGGATCATTCCGCCGCCAACAATAGACACGGCAACCTGATCGCCGATCGGTAGCACCAATTCGCCAAACACTACGCCACCGCCTGGATCACCCGCGTCGACGATCTGCGCTTACCGAGGCTCGGCGGGTGGCATGGCCAAGCGCATCGCTTGGCTATGCGGTTGCGGCTACGGCCCTGATGGATGTTCGGGAATCCTTGGCATCGCCAAGCGTCTGAGGGCTTAGCCATGCAATCCGCCGCTTGATGGCCCGCAGCGGGTGGCCCGCCGGGACAAGCTCCTCCAGGTTGATCTTCACGAACAGGTTCGACTGACCGGTGATGCGTCCTCGTATGACACCATGTTCGCCGACGAACCACGAACGGTGTTTTCAAAGTGGTCGGACTGTGGGGCTTTTCAAGGGCCTGCTAGTTCCTGGGCATCTTCGTCCGCAGCTCCTCAAACCAGTTGAGCACCACACTGGCCGACGTCGGCGGCTCTTCTTCGGCGCCCACGACGACGGCGACGACGCGCCCGTCATCCAGGATTCCACGGGCGAACTCGAAGACGCGCTGATCGCTGCCGTCGCCGGTGAGTTTCACGTCGGTGAGTGCGGGGCGAGAGGTGGTGACCAACGAGCCGGTGAAGGCTCGCCCCCTGTTGTCCAGATACGACAGCACGAACGGTTCCCCGGGCGCGGTGGCTTTGAACCGAACGCTGTAGGACGGGGACGCGGCCAGTTGCGTTCCATCGCCCTGAAGCCCGCCGCTTCCGGGAGCGGGCATCGGGGCGACAAACACGCCCAGGCGTTCGCCGCCCATACGGCTCCACACGATCCATTTTCCGTCGGGGGAGATCGCGACCGCCACCGAGGCATCGAGATTGGGAATAACAACCTCGCTCTTCGCAGGGCCAGAGGGCCGCAGTTCAAGACGCTTCACTTCGACGAGAGCTCCGGAGTTGAGAGGCGCCAACAGGTAAGCCCCTCCGGGTTCAACGGACGACTGCAAAATTCCGGTGATTCCGGCGAATGCGCTGGTCGTGATCAGCCCAACCGACGCGAGCGGCTTTCCTCCTGACAGGTCGCGCAGATAAAGCCCGTTTTCCGCTTCCGATACGCCAATCCGCTGCACAACCAGACCCGCACCGTCCGGCGTGAACGCGTTCGGGTCACAGTCGACGTTTGGAACTGCAACCGCACGATCGAAGCCGGAACGATCTGGTCTCGAGACCCAGGTCTCATTGATTCCCGAGCCGTTCGTCACCGTTGTCGCAACACGCGTGCCGTCGGCGCTGACCACGGGCAGGTTTTGAAATGCTCGCTCGTCCGGGGCCCAAGGCGTCATTGTTCCGGTCTCATCAAAGACCATGATCCGCCGCTTGGTGCCCTGCAGCCCCCCGGGCAGATGCACGAGCGTGCCCGACTCCGACACGTCAAACACGGCGTATGACCACGAAAGCCGCGTGCGAAGGCCGCTCGTGATGACCTCGGGTGCGCCCAGCAGTTTCACGCCCTTGGCAATATCACAGCGAACCGCCAGCAGCGTCTCGCCACGGGAGAAGAGCAGATGCCCCGTCGGCACATATCTCGGACTTTGGCCATCGGCAATGAGCGGCGTGACCAAGCCCGAGGAGTGGTCGATGGAGCAAATAGCTTGGACGTAGCCGAGGTCCCCGTAGGACGCCGTCTCCGCCAGAAGCCCTGCTCCGCCGGGCAGGCCCCACAAACCATTCAAGTACGGTGATTTGCCCGGAAGCGTGAGGGGCTGCGGCGTTCCAACACGCCCCGTTGCCACGTCGACGCGAACGATCGCGGGTGGCGATTCCTGTCCCAGGACAACTTCGTCGGCGCTCGGCCACGCGGCGGATGTAAAGGTCAACCCGGTCGGCAGATCGGCAATGGTCAGCGGCGGCGCATCGCCCGACACGGCCATCCGAACGAGCTTCCTCCGCGCCGTGTCAGCCGCGGCATTCACCACAATCGCGATCGACTGCCCGTCCGGCGCGAACACCCAGGGATCGCGGACGTTTGAAAGCGGAAGCGCTTTGAATCCATACGAATCAATCCCTCGCACGAACAGCGCGACAGCCTTGGTTGAATCCCCCTTGCCTTCTGGCCCACCCTTCAGACTCATGGTGCCCGAAAACGCCAAAGACTTGCCATCCCGCGAAACGCTCAGGAATCTCGGCGAGAATCCTTTGGGAAGGTCAACCGATAGACGATCGACGCTCTGCGTGGAGCCGTTTCCGATGCGCGGCGCCCAGACCAACCACACGGCACTGGCGAGCAGAACGCCCACGGCCAGCGCCGCGGCCAGCAACAACAGGCGATGGATCGTGGACCGGTGCCCGCCAGCTTCGCCCGGCCCGATCTGGCCGGATGCAGGATCCGCAAGAGCGTGCTCGATCTCGATGCGTGCGTCGGCGATGTCGTGCAGGCGGTTCTTCCGGTCCTTCGCGAGGCAGTTGGTGAGGATTTCTCGCACGCGGCGGGGCGTGCCTGGCGGGAGCAGATTGAGATCCGACTCCTTGTGCAGCGTCGCGCCGATCGAGTCGGCGACGGTCTCGCCTCGGAAGGGCATCGTGCCCGTGAGCATCTCGTAGAGCATGCAGCCGAAACTGAAGATGTCGGAACGCTTGTCGACGGCTTTGCCGCGGGCTTGCTCGGGGCTCATGTAGCCCGCGGTGCCCATGATCGCGCCGGGGATGGTGGGCGAATGGGCAGGCAAGGGCGAGGGTCGCGTGATCGTCGGCGAATCCGGGCTGTAGCCCGAGCCGATGGTCGAACTCGGGGAGCCCTCAGCGCGCGCGAGGCCGAAGTCAAGCACCTTGACCACGCCCTCGGGCGTGATCATCACGTTGCCAGGCTTGAGGTCGCGGTGGACGATGCCCTTCTCGTGCGCAACTTCGAGGGCCTCGGCAATCTGCTTCGCGAGGCTCAGCGACTCATCAATAGGGATTGCGCCCTTGGCCAGCCGATCGGCCAGCGTTTCGCCCTCGACGAACTCAAGGATCAGGTACTGGTGGCCGCCGGCCTCCTCCAGCCCGTAGATCGCGCCGATGCCGGGGTGGTTGAGTGATGCGAGAACCTTGGCCTCACGGTGGAAGCGCGCCAGACGGTCCGGGTCCTGCGCCAGGTGCGCCGGCAGGGCCTTGATCGCCACCTGGCGGTCAAGCCGCGTATCCTGGGCGAGATAAACCTCCCCCATGCCACCGCGGCCGAGTTCGCGTTCGATCTTGAAGGGGCCAATCGCGGCGGGGTGCATCAGACGGGCAGTGTATCGGGTCTGTTCCTCGGATCGGCGGGTGGCACGCTCTGCGAAGTCTCTTTTCTTTGGGTGCCACTGTTGAACACTGTCCGTTCGACAGTGCTACCACCTCTCCTCGTCCTACCGCTTGAAGACACGGTCCAACAGCAAACTGTTGGACCGTGGCGCCCAAAGCCCAGCGCACCCCTACGCCGCTCATCATCGGCGCTGTCGTGGTCTACTTCTTCGGGCTCGGCACATGCTGGTCGAACAGGATCGGGTTGCCATCGGGGTCCATGAGCATGAAGTATGCCGGGCCCGTGGTTGATTCATCGGCGGCGGGGTTCGGTGTGAGGCCGCGGGCCTTGAGGACCTTCTGCAGGTCGCGGACATCTTCGAAGTCGGGAAGCGCGGCCTTCTTGCTGTCCCAGCCCGGGTTGAAGGTCAGGGTGTTGCGGTCGAACATGCCCTGGAAGAGGCCGATCTTGGTGTCCTCGTTCTGGAGGACGACCCAGTTCTTGGACTGGTCGCCCGCGACCATGGTGAAGCCGAGCTTTTCGTAGAACGCTCGGCTCGCGGCGATGTCCTTGACGGCGAGGCTGACCGAGAAGTTGCCGAGCTTCATGGGGGGCATCGCGTTCACGGGGGCATCTCCTTTGGGTTGATCAGCCTCGGGCCGCAAGGCGAGGGTGGGCACGCTGGCGGCAAGGACACACGCGGCGACGGCGACGACGGCGGCGGCGATGGGCTTCATGGGGCTCGCTCCTGATGCGGGCAGCTCGGCTGCCGGCATCGGTCGGCATCGGACAAAAGGGTACTTCGGGGTTGCTCGGGGTTACCCCCGGGGGCGGTCCTTGGGGGGCGTGGTATCGGCGTTTGCGGGCGAGGCGGGCGGGTTTTCAGCCCGATTGCACCCGAGTGGTGAACCGGGCGTACATATGATGGCTTCGGCGGCGTCTTGGCTGTGGGCCGGTTGCCTCTTTCGGGAGCAGCGCATGCGCAGCGTCGATCGGGTGGTTCGTAGGACACGGTGGTGGCTCGGCGTGCGGTCGTTCCTGCATGGGGCGGCGGCGTGCCTGGCGGCGGCGGCCGGGGCGGCTCTGGTGGCCCGTGTGGGCGAGCGGCTCGCGGGGATGCAGATTGATTGGGTGGGGGCAGCGCTGGTGGGCGGGGCGGTGGCGATCATCGGCGGGGTGGTGTGGGCGGTGGCGACGCGGGGTGACCGGGCGCACGCAGCGCGGCTGCTCGATGAAGGGGCCGGGCTGCGGCAGGCGGTGGGGACGGCGGTGACGGTGGCGGGGTCGGATGATCCGTGGGCTCGTGCGGCGGCGGAGCATGCGGAAGAGGTTTCGCGTGGGGTGCGCGTGTCGCGAGCGATCCCGATCGGCCCGCGGCGGTGGTGGTGGGCCGCGCCGGCGCTGGTGGCGGTGGTGCTGGGCCTTGGGCTCGTGCCGCGGATGAATCTGCTTGAGCGCGATGCCAAGAAGACCATCAAGCAGGCGGACCCGGTCTCGATCCAGCAGGCCAAGGAGCAGGTGAAGGCGGTCGAGGCGCGGGTGCAGGAGGCGCTGGCCAAGGTCGCCGAGCCCGACAAGCAGCCCGATGATGCGGCGAGCGAAGCGCCGGAGCAGGCACCCAAGTCGCCCGAAGAAGTGCGGCGCGATGCGGTCAAGCGGCTGACCTCGACGCAGGAGCGTCTGAAGGCTCTGGAGCAGAGCCCGGAGAAGCAGTCGATGGATGCGCTGCAGCAGAAGCTTCAGCAACTGCGGTCGCCGGGCGAGGGCCCGCTGAGCGGGCTCGCCGATGCGCTGCAGAAGGGGGACTTCTCCAAGGCCAAGCAGGAGCTGGAGGAACTGAAGAAGAAGCTGGATGATGGCACGCTCTCGGCCGAGCAGAAGGAGGCGGCATCAAAGCAACTGGAGAACCTGGCCGAGCAGCTCAAGAAGCTGTCGGAGCAGAAGGGGGACCTGGAGAAGAAGCTGTCGGAGCTGGGGCTCGACAAGGCGCTGGCGGGCGATCCCGAGGCGCTCAAGAAGGCGCTGGAGCAGATGAAGAATCTGACCCCCGAGCAGAAGCAGGCCCTTGAAAAGATGGCCAAGCAGATGGCTCAGGCATCGGAGTCGGCCCAGAAGATGGGCGAGGCGTGCAAGCAGTGCGCGGGGGGGATGAAGTCTGGGGATGGGAAGTCGATGGCGGGGGCGATGGGCGGGCTCGGCGAGCAGTTGTCCGCTCTGGAGATGGCGCAGCAGGACATGGCGGGGATGCGTGCAGCGCAGCGCGAGGTCGAGATGGCGCTGTCGCAGCTATCTCAGCAGATGATGCAGGGGGAGTGCATGAACCCGGGGCTGGGGACGAAGCCGGGGGCGGGGCGCGGTCGCGGGCCAGGCGGTGGCGATATGGATGTGGCCGAGGCGGGGTTCAAGAGCGAAGAGGTCAAAGCGCGGAGCAAGAACCAGCCGGGCCCGGTGATCGGGAGCATGCCGATCCCCGGTCAGGCGCTCACGGGCGAGGCCCGGCAGGAACTGGCGCAGACCGTCGCAGCGGCGGATGGAGCGGCGGCGGAGGCGATGGAGACGATGGAGGTTCCGCGCGAGTTCCACGAGGCGATCAAGCACTACTTCGGTCGGTTGAAGTCCCACACCGAGGGAACCGCGCCCGATGCTGGGGCGAAGGATGTGAAGCCGAGCGAAGCGAAGCCAAAGGATGAGAAGCCGGCGGAAGCCAAGAAGTAGGTGTCGCGGTTTGTTTGCAGCTTGGGTGCGGCGGGGCGGGGCAGGTCGCTGCGGTCGCGCAAAGGCGATGATGGTCGCGGTTGCCTCACCGTGTCAGTCGAGCGGAATCGCACAGGAACTTTGGATGGCGGCGTCTGATCGATGGTGACAGGCGGGGGCCCGGCGGAGACAATGTGGCGATGGCAGGTACGCGATCCGACGGCGGGCGGGGCGGGGAAGCAAAGATCAGCGAGCTGTCGGTGCCGAGCTGCGAGGGGCAGCAATCGCGGCGATCGTTCCTTGCGGGGGCCGTGGGGGCGGCGTGCGCTGCGGCGGTGGTCGGCCGTGGGGCTCTGGCGCGGTCGGATGCCGGATCGATCGTGATGTACTCCTCGGCCGATGACACGGTCGCGGGCCCGGTGGTCGAGGCGTTCACGCGGGCGACGGGCATCCGCGTGCTGACGGTGGCGGACACGGAGGCGACCAAGACGACCGGGCTGGTGCAGCGTCTTCGCGCCGAGCGCGGGCGGCCGCGCGCGAGCGTGTGGTGGTCCAACGAGGTGTTCGGGACGATCGCTCTGGCTCGCGAGGGGCTGCTCGAATCGTTCGCGAGCGATGCGACGAGCGGGCGGCCCGATTGGGCGCGGGCGAGTGATGGGCGCTGGCACATGATGGCGATGCGTGTGCGCGTGGCGGTGTATCACACGCGGCGCGTGAATGGGGCGGATGTGCCCGGGGAGATGCGTGACCTGTGCCAGCCGAGGTGGCGAGGGAAGATCATCGTGGCCCGGCCCGGCTTCGGGACGACGCGCGGGCACATGGCGACGCTTGTTTCGCTGTGGGGTGAGGAGCGGGCGCGGGGGTGGATGAAGTCGCTGCTTGAGAACGAGGTTCGCTTCGTCGATGGCAACTCGGCGGTGGTGCGGGCGATCGCGCAGGGGGAGGCGGACATCGGGCTGACGGACACGGATGATGTGTGGAGCGGTCAGCGGCAGGGGTGGCCGGTGACGATGTCGTACATCGGACATGGGGACGGGGCGGGCCCGCTCTGGATCCCGAACACGGTGGGGTTGGTCGCGGGCGGGCCCGATCGCGCGGCGGCGGTGCAACTGATCGAGTTCCTGCTGTCGGAGGAGGTCGAGCGGTTGCTGGCGGGGCATGAGTCCCGGCATGTGCCGCTGCGAGAGTCGCTGCGAGGCGGGTTCGAGCACTGCCGCGATGTGCCCGGGAGCGCGGTGGTTGGTGCGGCGGAGTACGAGCGCGTTGCGGAGTCGATGGATCTTGCGATGAGGCTCTGCCGGGAGGAATGGGGTCAGTGACCGTCGCTGCGCGATCAGGGGTTGGCGCTGGCGCGGTGGCGGTCGTCGGGTTGCTGCTCGCGATGGCGTGCGCCGGGCTGGTGGGGATGGGGATCGTGGTTTCGGCCTGGAGCAGCGTCGCGGCGAGCGCGGCCGACCTCGGCCCGTTGTGGGATTGGGTGATGATCGTTCGGACGGTCGGTGTTGCGGCTGGGATCGGCGTGCTCGCGACGGTGCTCGGCTTGCCCGCGGCGTGGGCGATGCGTGGTCTGAGCGCGCGGTGGGTGCCGCTGATCATCACGCCGCTGCTGCTGCCTTCGTACCTGGTGTTCACGGCGTGGAGTGTGCTCCGCGGGCCGGGGACGGTGCTCGGCGATGCTCTGGAGGGCGGGCCGGCGTGGCAGTGGGTGTTGATCGGGCACGCGCAGGCGATCGTGGGTCTTGCTCTGTGGTCGTGGCCGCTGGCGGCGGTGGTGGTGGGGGCGGGTGCGCGGGGGATCGAGCGGTCGGTTCTGGAATCGCTGCGGCTGTCTGGGGCGGGAGTCTTTCGGCGTGGGGTGGTGGTGTTGGCGGTGCTGCGCGGCCCGATGTGCAGCGCGATCGGGGTGGTGATGTTGGTGATGCTGGGCAGCGCGGTGCCGCTGCACCTGGCGAACATCGATACGGCATCGCTCTCGTTGTGGCGAAGTGTGAATGAAGGCGCTCCCATGGGGTGGGTCTGGGCTTCGGCGTTGCCGCTGCTGGTGCTGGCATCGGCCGCGGGTTGGTGGATTGGCGGGCGGCTCTCGCGGTCGGCGGATGTTTCAGCGATGGAGGGGGCCGAAGCGGATTCCGATGTGGCGCGAGCGCCGCGGGGCCCTGCGGGCTTGCTGGCGGGGGTGGTGTGGTTGGTGTCGGTGTTCGGCCCGATCGCTCTGCTCGCCGGGAAGGTGCCGGGCCTCGGGGCTCTGCTGAGGTTCTGGCCGACATCGGGGGCGGCGTTGTCCGCGAGCGCTGCTGGCGCGGTGGTGGTGGGCGTGGCGGGCGTGGTGATCGCGGTAAGCATGGCGGCGGGGATGGCCGGGGCGCAGCGGTCAGTTGCGCGGCGCGCAGCGGCGGTGTGCCTGCGTGTGTGGCTGGTGCTGGCTCTTGTGCCTGGGCTGCTGATCGGAGCAGCACTGGCAGGGGCGGGCGGGACTCTTTGGTTCTCCTTTCTGACCGAGTCGAGCGCCGGGCTGATCGTGGCGCACGTGGCGAGGTTCGGCGCGGTGGCGGCACTGGCGGGGTGGTGGGCATCGCGGCTGGAGCCGCCGGTGCTCGCGGACATGCGGAGGCTGTACGCCGGTGATGGTCTCGCCGCGTGGGCGCGGACGAGCGGGGCGGCGCAGGCGGGCCTTGTTGTCGCGGCGGGGATGGCGATGGGACTCTTGAGCCTGCATGAGATCGAATCGGCCGTGGTGCTGGCCCCGCCCGGCGATGGGGTATTTGCTCGGCGGATGCTGGCGTTGCTGCACTACCTGCGCGATGATGAGCTGTCGGCTGCGGCGGTGATCGTGGGCGGAGTGGGCGTGGTGGTGTCTCTGATGGTGGCGATGCTCGCGGGCACGGGGGCGAGCGCGCTGCGGCGGGCTTCACGCGTTCTGCCGCTCGTTCTCGCCTTCGTGATGGTCGCCGGCTGTGAGCGCAACGCGAGCCCGTCTCAACAGAGCGGAGCAGGGGCGGCAGGAGCTCGCGTGATCGGATCGGTGGGGCGCGGCGAGGGGCAGTTCGTCATCCCACGCTGCCTGGATGCCGATGCGACATCGATCTGGGTGATCGACAAATCGGGGCGGATGCAGCGGCTGATGCACGATGGGGCGCACTTGGGCGACTTCAGGCTTCCGGAGGTGACCAAGGGGTATCCGACGGGGGTGAGCATCGGGCCCGATGGCAATGTGTACATCGCCGACACGCACGAGCATCGCGTGCTGATCGTGAGCGCGACGGATGCGCCGGCGCTTCGCGGCGAGTTCGGAACGTACGGGCACGGGCCCGGCGAGATGGTCTATCCGACGGATGTGGCGTTCCTGACGGATGAGCGCGGGGTGATCGTTCGGATGTACGTGTCGGAGTACGGCGGGAACGATCGCGTGAACGCGTTTGATGCCTCGCACACCTACCTCTTCTCGTTTGGCCGGCCCGGGAATGCGGCGGATGCGGAGCCGCAAGAGATCGTGTTTGCGCGGCCGCAGAGCGTGGCCGTCTGGCGCGCGAAGAACGAGTTGGTGGTCGCCGACGCGGCCAACCATCGGCTGGGGCGGTTCACGGTCGATGGCGCGCTGGTGCGCTGGCTCGGCAAGCCGGGCGGGCTGCCCGGGACCGGGCCCGGGGAGTTCTCTTATCCATACGGGCTGGCGGTGCTCGATGATGGCACAGCGCTGGTGTCCGAGTTTGGCTCATCACGCGTGCAGCGGGTTGATCTGGAGACAGGTCGCGGGATCGCGATCGTCGGCGGGCCCGGGCGCGAGGCCGGGCGGTTCGTGACCCCCTGGGGAGTCGCGGCGATCGGGGAGCAGGTGTTCGTGCTGGATACGGGCAATCATCGCGTGCAGTCGCTGCCGATGAGCGGCTTTGGGGGGGTCAACTGATCTTCGGCCCGTTCCATTTCCTTGAGCCGTTGTGGCTGCTGCTGGCGCCGGTCATGTGGGCGCTGCTGTGGCTGATCGCTCGGCGGAGCCTGACGGGGCTTGGTCCTCGGCTGTGGTGGATGACGCTGGTGATGCGGTGCATCGTGGCGGGGCTGATCGCGTTCGCGCTGGCGGACCCGCAGTGGCGCAAGGAAGTGAAGGATCTGTCGGTGGTGGCGGTGATGGATGTAAGCCGTTCGATGCCGACCGGGACGAGCGATGCGTTCAAGACATGGCTCGGCAAGGCGGCGGAGTCATCGGAAACCGGGGACAGGATCGGGATCGTGTCGGCGGCGGAGTCGGCGCTAGCGCACGCGCTTCCCAACGAGCGGGTTCCAGCGAGGAAGGTCGCGGCCGATCTTGATCCATCGGCGTGGCCGGTGGGGGAGCGTGATGGAACGGATCTCGGCGCCGCGGTGAGGCTGGCGATGGCCGTGAAGCCCGAGGATACGGCGGGCCGGATCCTGGTGGTCAGCGACGGGAACGAGACGGCGGGCAGCCTGCTGACAGCGGCAAAGGCGGCCAAGGCGGCCGGGCTCGTGATCGATGTGCTGCCGGTGCCGTACAACGTGGAGCGCGAGGTGATCTTTGACACGCTCGCCGCGCCGACCAATGCGCGGGTCGGGCAGACCACGACGCTGCGGATGGTGCTGACTTCGACGCGGGCGACGCGCGGGCGGCTGAGCCTGCTGATGGGGGGCGACCCGATCGACATCTCGCCCGATGAATCCGGGCCTTCGCTGTCGGTGGCTCTGGATGCCGGTCGGAACGTGGTGAGCGTGCCGCTGACGATCGCCAGCGATGGCCCGCAGAGTTTCGAGGCCGTGTTCGAGCCGGAGGTGCCGTCACAGGACACGCTGCAGGGGAACAACCGTGCCCGAGCGGTGACCTTCGTCAGCGGCGAGGGGCGGGTGCTGCTGCTGGCGGAAGATCCGAGCGCGGCCGAAGATCTGGCGCGGGCGCTGGCCGAGTCCAAGATCAAGGTCGAAGTGCTGGGGTCGGCGGCGTGCCCGGGGACGCTGGTCGAGATGCAGCGGTACGACGCGATCATTCTGTTCGACACACCAGCGTCGTCGTTCACCATGGAGAAGCAGAAGGCGCTGGCGGCGTTCGTGCACGATGCGGGGGGCGGGCTGGTGATGGTGGGCGGGTCCAACTCGTTCGGCGCGGGCGGCTGGCTGAACACGCCCGTGGCCGAGGCGTTGCCGGTGAAGCTGGACCCGCCGCAGAAGCGTCAGATCGTGCGCGGCGCGCTGGCGCTGGTGATGCACTCGTGCGAGATGCCACAGGGGAACTACTGGGGGCAGCAGACCGCGCAGGCGGCAGCGCGGGCGCTTTCGCGGCTCGATCTCGTCGGCGTGATCGAGTTTTCCTGGACCGGGGGGAACGGGGACGGCACCCGCTGGGCCTACCCGATGGCGGAGGTGGGGGACGGGTCGGGCGTGTCCAAGGCGATCGCCGGGCTGAACTTCGGAGATGCGCCGGACTTTCAGTCGCTGATGCAGCAATCGTTCGATGCGCTCGTGGCGGCCAAGGCCGGGCAGAAGCACTGCATCATCATCTCGGATGGCGACCCGTCGCCGCCATCGAACACGCTCATCCGGCAGTTCATCGCCGAGAAGATCACGGTCTCGACGGTGCTGGTCTTCCCGCACCCCGGCGACTTCGGCGGGCTGCAGAACATGCAGAACATCGCCAAGGCGACGGGCGGGCAGTTCTACGCCGTGACCACCGTGAACCAGCTTGGGATGCTCCCGCAGATCTTCACGAAGGAGGCGCAGATCGTGCGGCGATCGCTGATCTGGGAAGGGGACCCGATCACGCCGAAGCTCATCAACCCGGCGGCGGAAACGGTGCGCGGGATGGGCGCGAACCTTCCCGCGATCACGGGGTACGTGGTCACGGCGGAGCGCGAGGGTCTGGCGATGACAACGATCGCCGCCGGCGAGGGAGACCCGATCGCCGCGCAGATGCAGCACGGGCTCGGGCGCAGCGTGGCCTTCACCTCCGATGCCACGGGACGCTGGAGCCGGGCGTGGGTGGAGTGGCCGAAGTTCCGCGCTTTCTGGGATCAGCACATGCGCTGGGTGATGAAGCCGGGCGGATCGGCGAATGTCTCGGTGGTGACCGAGACCGATGGCGATCAGACCAAGGTGATCGTGACAGCGCTCGATGCCAAAGGCGAGAACCTGAACTTCGCGACCTTCCGCGGGCGGCTGGTCGGGCCCGAACTCGCGAGCGGCGATGTTGAGCTGCGACAGACGGGGCCCGGGCGCTACGAGGGCCGCTTCGACAGCGGGGGGAACGGGACATACCTGCTCAACCTCCGCTACGACGTGGCGGGCGAGGGCGGGCGGGCCGAATCCGGGACGGTGCAGGCCGCGATCGTTCGCCCGTACGCCGATGAGCTGCGCTCGCTCGAGCACAACGCCGGGCTGCTGCGTCAGGCGGCCGAACTGACGGGCGGTCGGGTGCTCAACGGCGATGACCCGGCGCAGACGCCGCTCTTCTCGCGTGATGAGCTGTCGATGCCCGCGGCCGAGCGTTCGATCTGGCTCGCGGTGGCGCTGGCGGGGCTGGCGCTGCTGGTGGTGGATGTCGGTCTGCGACGCGTACGGCTGGATGCTCGGGCGGTGATCGCCGGACTGCGCAAGCGGCTCGCGGCCCAGGGCAAGGCAAGGCCCGAGCAGGAACTGACAGCGCTGCAAGGGGCACGCGAACGGGCGCGGGGGACCATGGCCGGACGCGGGGCGGGGGTCCAGGCGCCCAGCGCGCAGCAGATGCAGGACCTGTCGGCGGTGAAGTTCGAGGCATCACCAGATTTCAAGGGGGCTGGGCCGGTGAGCGCTGCCGGGAGCGCCTCGACGCCAACGACCGCGCCGATCGCCAAACCGAAGGAGAAGGCAAGTCAAGACAAGCCCGAAGAGACCGGGCTCTCCCGCCTGCGCGCTGCCAAACAGCGGGCGCGGGACACGATGAATCCTGAGGATCCGCCACCCGGCTCGTAAGTCGACGCAACCGCCGGGCCTTTGCACGAGGAACATTCCCATGACCATGCAGCCATCAACGACATCCGGACCCGCCTCTGCCTCTGCCCCCGCCCCCCGAAGCGCACCCGCGCAGACCAGCGAGGAGGTGCGGGCGCAGTGCCGGCAGTTCCGCGAGACCTTTAACGTGCTCGCGAGCGAGGTCGGCAAGGTGATTGTTGGTCACCGCGACATCATCGATGGCGTGCTCACAGCGCTGTTCGTGGGCGGAAACGTGCTGCTCGAGGGCGTTCCCGGGCTGGGCAAGACGCTCTTGATCCGAACGCTCGCCGATGCGCTGTCGCTGAAGTTCTCGCGGATCCAGTTCACGCCGGACCTGATGCCCGCGGACATCCTGGGGACCAACGTGGTGATGGAGGACCCGGAGACCGGGCGGCGGAAGTTCGAGTTCCAGAAGGGACCGATCTTCGCGCAGATCGTGCTCGCCGATGAGGTCAACCGGGCGACGCCCAAGAGTCAGTCGGCACTCCTGGAAGCGATGCAGGAGCGGAGCGTGACGGTGTCCGGGACGATGTACAAGCTCGACCAGCCGTTCTTTGTGCTCGCCACACAGAACCCGATCGAGCAGGAGGGGACGTACCCGCTGCCCGAGGCGCAGCTGGACCGGTTCCTGTTCAAGCTGACCGTGGGGTACAGCCAGCTCGACGAACTGCTGACGATCCTGGACCGGACGACGGGATCGGCGACGGCGACGGTGCGGCCGGTGCTCGACGGCCCGCAGATCCTGGCGATGCAGACGCTGGCGCGGAACGTGGTGGTGGCGCCGCACGTGAAGGAGTACGCGGCGCGTCTGATCCTGGCGACGCACCCCGAGGGGCCGTTCGCGGGGAGCGCGACGAACAAGTACATCCGCGTGGGGTCGAGCCCGCGCGGGGCGCAGGCGTTGCTGCTGGGGGCCAAGGTGCGGGCGCTGGTGAACGAGCGGTTCCACGTGGCGTACGAGGACATCGCGGCGGTGGCCGCGCCCGCTCTGCGGCACCGCATCATCCTGAACTTCGAGGCCGAGGCCGACCGCGTGACCACCGATGCGCTGTTGGCGCAGATCATCGAACTGACGCCGCGGGAGGGAAGAAAGTAAGTCACAATGCTCCGCACCCCACCCCAACCCCGACCCCGCGGCCTTGATGAGCTGCATCCGATCGGGCTGATCGCTCGTGTATCGCAGCTTGATATCACCTCGCGAAAGGTGTTCGCCGGCAAGCTCAAGGGCGAGCGGCGGAGCAAGAAGCGGGGAGATTCGGTGGAGTTCGCGGATCATCGCCCGTACACGACGGGCGATGACATCCGGCGGCTGGACTGGAACCTGTACGCGCGGCTTGACCGGCTTTTCCTCAAGCTCTTCCTCGAAGAAGAAGACCTGTCGCTGCACATCGTGATCGATGCATCGGTCTCGATGGACTGCGGCGATCCGTCGAAGCTGCTGTTTGCCCAGCGGGCGGCGGCGGCGATCGGGTACATCGGGCTCGTCAACTACAACCGCGTGACGGTGACCGCCATCGGCGCGACGACCGGCGCCCGCGTCGCCGCCGAAGAACCTGAAAATCGACCCCCCGACGCGGGGAGCGAGCCCGCGATGATCTCCCTCCGCAACCTGCGTGGGCGGCGACGTGCGGCGGAACTAGGGAGCTGGCTCTGCGGGCTGGAACCGGCGGGGGCGGGGGCGGGGGGCGCTTCATTCACCGAGTGCGCCAAGCGGATCGCGCTGACGCGGCAGGGCAAAGGGGTCATGCTCATCCTCTCGGACTTCTTCTACAAGGAGGGTTACGAGCAGGGCATGCGCTACCTGGTCGGGCGCGGGTACGACGTGGTGGCGGTGCAGGTGCTATCGCCGCAGGAGATCGAGCCGACGCTCGGCGGCGACCTGCGGCTGCGTGATGTTGAAGATGGGGACTCGGCCGAGGTGACCATCTCCGCGCCGCTTCTCAAGCGATACAAGCAGAACCTCGCGGCGTACTGCGAGGGTCTCCGGTTGTTCTGCGCTCGGCGCGAGATCGCGCTCATGAGCGTGCCGAGCGATCTGAAGGTCGATGCGCTGCTGCTGGACTACCTGCGCAGCAGGGGGGTGGTGGGATGACGTTTCTTTCTCCGCTGCTCGCCGGGATCGCCGCCGCGGTGCTGGTGCCGTCGCTGGTGATCCTGTACTTCCTGAAGCTGCGGAGGCGGGATGTGGAGGTGTCGTCGACGCTGCTCTGGAAGAAGTCGATCCAGGACATGCAGGCCAACGCGCCGTTCCAGCGCCTGCGGCGGAACATCCTGCTTTTCCTGCAGCTTCTGGCGCTGGCGGCGGGGCTATTCGCGGCGGCTCAGCCGGAGTGGCGGTCATCATCGCCGGCCGGGCAGAAGACGGTGATCCTGATCGACCGGTCGGGCAGCATGAACGCGATGGATGAGGTTTCGCTCGGGGGCGAGCCCGAATCGCGGCTGGAGCGCGCGCGGCGCGAGGCGCTGGCGTACGTGGATTCGATGCGTGCTGCCGGTGTGTGGGGGCTGGGAACAAGCGATGAGGCGATGGTGATCGCCTTCGATTCATCCGCGGAGGTGATGCAGCCCTTCACCAAGGACAAGGCTCGGTTGCGTGCGGCGGTTGAGGCGATCACGGCGTCGGATGCGCCGACATCGATCGATGAAGCGCTGCGGCTCGCGGGGGCGTACGCGCAGCCGATCGTGATCGAGGGTCGCGGGCTGGTGATCCCCCCCGGGCCGCCGATCCTGCTGTGGTCAGATGGAGATATCGACGGGCTTGCGCGGGCGACGCTGCCGCCCGAGAGCCGCGTGACCTATCACGCGATGGGCAAGGCCGAGACGGCGAACGCGGGCATCACCGCTCTGCGAGCCGAGCGGACCTACGACCGGCCCAACGAGGCCTCGATCTTCATCGGTCTGCAGAGCACCGACCGGGCCGAGCGCACGGTGGACATCGAGCTCTCCATCGAGGGGCTGGTGGCGGCGGCGCGCTCGGTGACGCTGCCCGCGGCGAAGTCGGCCGACGAGCCGGCGGTGGGCGGCGTGGTGTTCGCGATCGACCGGACGGAGGCGGCGGTGGTGCAGGCGCGGATCGCGCAGGAGGATGCGCTGGCGACCGACAACACCGCCCGGCTGATCATCCCGCCCGCGAGGCGGCTCTCGGTTGCGCTGGTCACGACCGGGCTGGACTATCTGCGCGATGCGCTCGAAGGTCTGGGCGTGGCCCGACTGGATGTTCTGACTCCAGCGCAGGCGGAAGCGGCGATCAAGGATGGGAAGCTCGGCTCGTACGACCTGGTGATTCTGGACCGCTGGTCCCCGCCCGCGAGCGAGGGTGGCCGGGGCCTGCCGCCCGGGCGCTACCTCTCACTGGGGGTGGTGCCGAGCGTTCCTGGGCTGGGGCCCGCGACCACCGAGGCGCAGGCAGCGCAGGAGAAGCAGCCCGAGGCGGCGTTCATGCTCGACTGGCAGCGCGATCACCCGGCGTTGTTCCGCGTGAACCTGGCGAACTTCGTCTTCGCGCGGCCCGTGGCGGTGACGCTGGGTGAGGGGACCAAGACGCTCGCACTCTCCACGAGCGGACCCGCGTTCGTCGAGGTGCAGTCGGCCGACACGCGCGCGATCGCGACGCTCTTTGACCCCACGCGGGGGACGTGGCTGATGGATGTCTCGTTCGTGGTGTTCCTCGGGCAGGCGATGCGCACGCTGACCGACACCGGGACGCTGGCGGCGACGGCGGTTGCGCCCGGGCAGACGCTGACGACGCGGCTGCCCGGCGGCATCG
>JBIPMO010000014.1:0-19907 GCA_044369085.1 Phycisphaerales bacterium | reverse complement strand
CAAGGAGGCCGATGCCGCCAAGCGCGACTTTGAAAAGAGCATCGCCGAGGCCCGCGCCGAGGCGCAGCGCATGATCGAGAGCACCCGCGCCGAGCAGACCCGCCTGGCCGCCGACCTGCGGGCCAAGGCCGAGATCGAACTCAACGAGATGCGCGATCAGGCCCGGGCCAACATCGAGGCCGCCAAGAAGGCCGCCATCAACGAGATCTACACCCAGGCCGCCACGCTCGCGACGGCCGTGGCGGGCAAGATCCTCCACCGCGAGGTGAACCCCGGCGATCAGCAGCGGCTCGTCGAGGAATCGATGGGCCAGCTCGCCCACGATTACGCGAGGAACTGAGGGGGAAGGCATCGGGCATAAGGCATCAGGTTCTGGGCATCGGGCAATCGTTGGAGCGGAGCTTTCGTATGGCGAACAACACCTACATCGATCCACCACCGGATGCGCTCGACAAGGTCTATGCGCAGAGCCTGTTCGAACTCGCCGAAGGGCAGGGCGGCCGCGCCATGCTCGAAGAGATGGCCGATGAGATCGACCAGTTCGAGGAGACCCGCGGCAACGACCCGCAGGTCACCGAGTTCTTCCGTTCCAAGGTGATCCCGGCCAAGGCGAAGGTTGAGGTGCTCCGCAAGACCCTCTCGGGGCGCATCAGCCCGCTGCTGCACAACTTCATGATGCTGCTGGCTCGCAAGGAGCGGCTGGACCGCGTCTGGCGGATCTTCTCCTCCTATCAGCAGATGCTCGACGAGCGGTTCGGCAAGGTCGAGGTTGATGTGTGGACCCGCTACCCGCTGCCCGCCGACCAGGGCGAGGCGATCCGGCGCAAGCTCCAGGATGCGCTTAAGCGCGAGCCCATCATGCACTTCTACACCGATGACAAGATGATCGGCGGCATGCGGCTCCAGGTGGGCGACAAGCTCATCGATGCCACCGTCGACACCCAGCTCCGCCGCATGCGCGAGCGGATCATCGAGGATGGCGGCTCCGAGCTCCGCGAGCGTTTCGGTCGCATCATGGAGGGGAACTGATCCCGTGCGGATGGTCAAGGCCTCAATCCTGGGTCTGATGCTCGCATCGATGCACGCCGTGGCGATGGCGCACGATGACGATGCCGATGCGGTGCCAACGATCGTGGTGAGCGCCACTGGGATGGTCGAGGTCAAGCCCGATCAGGTGCAGATCCGCATGGGCGTGAGCACCGAGAACAAGAAAGTGCTGTCGGCGGCGGAAGAGAACGCCAAGAAGGTCGCGGCGGTGCTGGCGGCTCTCGAAAAAGCCGGCGTGCAGAAGGATGAGCTCTCGACCGCGGGGTTCACGATCCAGCCTGTGTACGACTACCACGAACGAGCTCGCACGCTGACCGGCTACTTCGTCGAGAACAACGTGCTGATCACGACCGACCGCCTCGACGCCGCGGGCGCGATCATCGACGCTGCGGTGCAGGCGGGCGCGACGAACGTCGCTGGCGTGTCGTTCGGCTTGAAGGAAGAGCGGACGCGTCGCGACGAGGTGCTGCGGATCGCGGTCGCGAATGCGCGGGCCGACGCCGTCGTCGCCGCCGAAGCCGCTGGCCGCATGCTCGGCGCCGTCAAGCGGATCCTCATCGGCGGCGGTGGTGGGCCACCGACGCCCATGCCGTACATGTCCGATGCGCCGGTCGCGACAAGCCTGTCGAAGGTCGCCGCCCCCGAACTCATGCCCGGCGACATGACCGTCGCCGCCAGCGTCACGATCGAATACGAACTCACACCCAAAGCACCCTGAACCGATTCACCGCAGGCCATCGCCAGCGCCTCTCCCAAGGGACCCCTCATGAAGATCCGCACCGACGAAATCACGAGCGTCATCAAGCAGGAAATCCAGCAGTTCTCCTCGCAACTCGAGGTCTCCGATGTCGGCAAGGTCATCGAGGTCGGTGACGGCATCGCCCGCATCTACGGCCTGGCCAACGCGATGGCGGGCGAGATGCTCGAGTTCCAGACCTCCGATGGCGTGGTCATGGGCCAGGTGTTCAACCTCGAGACCGACACCGTCGGCGCGGTCATCTACGGCGATTACCTTTCGGTGAAAGAAGGCGACGCCGTCCGCGCCTCGGGCCGCCTGCTCTCGGTCCCCGTGGGCGATTCGCTCCTGGGCCGCGTTGTGAACCCCCTGGGGCAGCCGCTCGACGGCGGGCCCGCGATCTCGACCGATCAGATGCGTCTGGTCGACACCATCGCCCCGGGCATCGCCGAGCGTCAGCCCGTGACCCAGCCGCTTCAGACGGGCATCAAGTCCGTCGACGCGATGATCCCGATCGGCAAGGGCCAGCGCGAGCTGATCATCGGCGACCGCAAGACCGGCAAGACCGCCGTCGCCCTCGACGCCATCATCAACCAGAAGCAGTACTGGGGCACCGATGAGGCGGTCGTGTGCGTCTACGTCGCCATCGGCCAGAAGGAATCGACCGTGGCCGCCGTCGTCGAGACGCTCAAGAAGCACGGCGCGATGGAGTACACGATCATCGTGTCCGCCTCCGCCGCCGACCCCGCGCCGATGCAGTACCTGGCCCCCTACGCGGGCTGCACCATGGGCGAGTACTTCATGTGGAACGGCACCAAGGGCCGCACCCCCAAGCACGCTCTGTGCATCTACGACGACCTTTCCAAGCAGGCCGTGGCCTACCGCCAGATGTCGCTGCTGCTCCGCCGCCCGCCGGGCCGCGAGGCGTTCCCCGGCGACGTGTTCTATCTCCACTCGCGCCTCCTGGAGCGTGCCACCAAGCTGTCGGATGAGAACGGCGCCGGCTCGCTGACCGCGCTGCCCATCATCGAGACGCAGGAAGGCGACGTCTCGGCGTACATCCCCACCAACGTGATCTCGATCACCGACGGGCAGATCTACCTCGAGCCCGAGCTGTTCTTCGCGGGCATCCGTCCGGCCATCAACGTCGGTATCTCCGTCAGCCGAGTCGGTGGCAACGCCCAGATCAAAGCGATGAAGCGCATCGCCGGATCGCTGCGTCTGGACCTCGCGGCCTTCCGCGAGCTCGAAGCCTTCGCCCAGCTCGGCACCGAGCTCGACAAGGCCACCCAGGCCCAGCTCGACCGCGGCCGCAAGATGGTCGAGCTGCTCAAGCAGCCCCAGTACGTCCCGGCGACGGTCATCGATCAGGTGATCTCGATCTTCGCGGGCACCAAGGGCTACCTCGACGATGTCCCGGGCGACAGCATCCCGCAGTTCGAGAAGGACCTCCACGCCTACTTCAACGGCGCGGGCAAGGTCGTCCGCGATGAGCTGACCAAGCTCAAGGACATCGACAAGGCCATGGAAGCCAAGCTCGGCGACGCGATCAAGGCGTTCAAGAGCGGGTGGAAGGCGAAGTAAGCCGACCCCGTTTCACAGTTCTACTCCCCCACCTCCACCGACCAAACCCACCCAAGGACGAAAGTCCTTGGGTGTTTTGCTTACCCGGTCGGCTTTGCGCGCCAAATGCTCGCATCGCGCTTGCCCCTTGGCTGTTTCGACCGCACTCTCTTTGTGCCGAGCCATCCGCGGCTCGCCCCTGCCGGGGTGGCCAGGAGCCTCGTCTTGAAACCTCACCTTGTTCTCTCGCTCATCGTGGCGGTCCTCTGCGCTGTCGCCCCCGCCTCCCTCGCCCAGATCGACCGCACGCGCAACACCCCTGTCGGCTGGGGCTGGATCTACGCCGCATCTCCCGCCGCCATCGATGCCCAGCTCGCCGCCGGTTCGCGGCCGATCGCCTTCCAGCGCGTCGCCCCCAGCCAGTACGACACCGTCTTTGTCGTCAACAGCGGCTCGTACGCCGTCAGCGGCGCCGATGTCCTGCTCAACCAGTCGGCCGCGAACCTCGCCTCCGCGCTCGCGCTGACGGGCAAGCGCATCGTCGACCTTGAACCGTACGACATCGGCAACGGCCCGGTCTTCAACGCCATCGTGGTCGCCAACAGCGGTGTCACGATTGCCACCGGCTGGCAGTGGACCCACGGCAAGACGTTCTCCGAGATCAACTCCTGGCTCGCGGCGAACCCGGGCCTCAGGCTCGTGGACCTTGACTACTACGAGACCAACGGCACGTTCCGGTACAGCGCTGTCGCCGTCCCGAACACGGGCAACAACTTCCAGGCGGCGACCTGGTACGCCTCCAACGTGACCGAAGACGACATCGAGGACGCGCTGCAGGCCAACGATGGGCGGCTGATCGATATCGAGCTCATCAGCGCCGTCAGCGGCCAGGCCGCTCGCTTCGCCTACATCATGGTCCCCCAGAACGGCGTCCGCAGCGACTTCTTCCCCGATGCGTCATCCTCAGACATCCCCGCTCTCATCGAGCAGTACGCCGGACGCATCGTCTGCCTCGAACGCTACGAGCACTTCGGCTCCACCCGCTACGCCGTCGTCCTCACCAACAACGCCGACTCGCTCACCGGACGCATGCGCGATTACCTCGCCGGGAACAACGGCGAAGACGCCGGACTCTTCAGCGACTCGAACTTCGTCGGCGGGGCCATGGGCTTCATGCTCAAGGAAGTCGGCGGCCCCGTCATCACCACCGTCAACCCCAACTTCATCTGGGAGCCCGCCAGCACCTACAAACTCCTCCACGCCGCCTACGCCATCTGGCAGTGCTCCATCGGCTTTGACGCCCTCACCGCGGACGTCCTGTACCGAAACCTCTGGAGCGTCAATCAGCCCGAATCCGGCTGCACCAGCTGCCCCTTTACCTGGACCTGTGCCCCCCTCTATATCGACCTCCGCGAAACACTCCGCCTCCTCCTCGAACCGAGCAACAACAACGCCCTCATCGCCCTCGAAAGGCGATACAACGTCGCGGACATCAACAACTTCGCCGACACCCGAGGCTTCGGCGCCATCACCTCCATCCGTCAGGACTGCGACTGCGCCGTCGTCCTCAACACCGCCACCTGCACCGACATCTGCGAGATGCTCGAGCAGGTCGCCGACGGCTCCATCTTCAACCAGTCCTGGCAGGACATCTACTACAGCCTGATGATCGACCTTGATGAACAGGGCTTCGACTACTATCCCGTCCTCAACGACATCATCACACAGGAGGCCGCCAACACCGATCTCACACCCGGCGAGCGCAACGCCTTCCGCGCCGCCATGCGCTTCGCCAACAAGGGCGGCTCCTACGACTGCGGCGAGGTCTACCGCACCGAGGGTGCCTGGGCCAGCGTCCCCTTCAAGGCCTACGCCTTCGACCAGTGGATCACATACGCCAAAGAATACGTCATGGCCATCTTCATCCATGACTCCAACAACACGAACGGCTCGAACGTCGTCTACGACGCCAAGCAGGAGATCCTCCGCGAACAGATCCGAGCCGCCCTTTTGTCCTGGGACGCCGCCTGCTCCACCCCCTTCGTCTTCAACCCCCCGGACGACATTTCCCGAGTGCAGGGGCAGGATGCCACCTTCTCCGCTCTCATATCAGGCGGCGGCGACGGCGCCGCCTATCAGTGGCAGAAACTCGTCGGCGGCAACTGGTTCCCCCTCACCAACTCGCCGGGCAACATCAGCGGCGTCACCACCAACACCCTCACCATCTTCACCGTCGAGACCCTCAACGCCGGCGACTACCGACTCGTCTACACGAGCGTCTGCGGCAGCACCACCTCCATCACCGCAACACTCACCGTCACCGTCCCGCCCTCCTGCCCCGGCGACGCCGACGGTAACGGCTCGGTGACCTTCCTCGACATCACCACCGTCCTTGCCAACTTTGGCAATGTCTACACCCCCAGCTCCGGCCCGGGCGATGCCGATGGCAACGGCGCGGTCGCGTTCCTTGACATCACCACGGTGCTGGCGAACTTCGGCAGCATCTGCCGCTGACGCGACGCGGCAGGAAACTTACGTTCCGCGCTCATCTGAAGTAACATGCCGCTTCGCCTGGCTTCACCGGGCGGAGGAGCGTCTTATGCCCATCGACCCGTGGATGCAGGTGTTCGATTGCATCGTGCTCGGCGGCGGGATCGCCGGGGTGACGGCCGCTCGCGATCTCGGGGCGGCGGGCCGCACCGTGCTGCTCGTCGAGGCCTCGCAGCGGATCGGCGGGCGCATGAAGACCCGGCGCGACTGGGTCCGCGGCGTGAACGACCCCGCGAAGTGGCCGCTCGAAGCGGGCGCCGAGTACATCCACATCACCAAGTTCTCCAACCGCTTCGCCGAGTTCAACGCGGAGCTGAACCGCCACCACTTCGCAACCGAGCCCTACACCAAGTGGGAGAGCGGCGGGCACAACCGCGTCTGGTTCCCGGGCTGGGACAAGCCCAGGAACCTCATCGACACGATGACCGGCGACTGCGACATCTGGGACATGAAGGACATCATCTCGCAGGTGAGCGAGTACAGCCGACCGACCGACCAGGGGGTCGGGGCCTTCGCCGCATCAAAGAACTTCAAGGGGCGCGGGATCGCGATGAGCCGCTACGCGCTCAGCGCCCACACCCCGGGCGTGCTCGACGCGGTGCGCGATGACATCAGCGTCATGGGCATGAAGTCCGACCGCATTCCCGAGCAGTTGATGCAGATCGCCGAATGGAAGATCCTCGGCCGCGGCGGTGTGCTCTGCGGCTACGATGCGCTGCCGCAGGCGATCCGGGCGCAGTTCCTTTCGCCGCAGGGCAGCTTCGCCAAGCCCGGAACGGAACTGCTCGGCGCGGCCGTGACCAAGGTCGAGCGCACGGGCGGCGGCGTGACCGTGACCATCGCGGGCAAGCCACGGCCGCTGCGAGCACGCTCGCTCATCTGCACCTTCTCGGTGGGCGTGCTCGATCCCGCCGCCGCTGGCGATGCGATCTTCGGGCCGATCCTCTCGCAGCGCAAGCGCGATGCGCTGAGCGTCGTGCGCATGGGGGCGATCACCAAGTTCAGCCTGCAGTTCAAGCGTCGCGTCTGGCCCGATGACAGCATGACCTGCCTCTCAAACCCGACAGGCAAAGCCCGGACCTTCTTCTCGGCGTTCCCCGGCGCGGGGTCCACCGGGCCCTTCGTGCTCACAGGTCTGCTGATGGGCACGGACCACGAGGCGATCGCTGGGATGAACGACAGCGCGGCGTGGCGGCACGTGCTCGCGGAACTCGAGCGGATCTTCCGCCCGGCCGGTTCGCCGGCGTGGAAGCCGGAGGATGTGCTCGCGGGCATGGGGTCGGGCGCATCGTTCGTGCCCAACTTCCTGCGGACCGATTGGGCCGCCGACCCGCTTTTCCGCGGCGGAAACTCGTACATCCGCTACTCGGCGGCTTCGCCCGTGCGGCCCGATGAGGCCCGCCGGATCCTGCGCGATCCGACCGACACGCTGCCCATCTTCTGGGCGGGCGAGGCGACCGCCCCGGCCTACCGCGACCGCTATCAGCCGCTCGCGGTGCACGGGGCGTACATCAGCGGTGTGGGGGCGGCAACGGATGCCGAGGACTACCTGCGCACCAACGTGCCCGTGACGCTTGCCGCGCCGGTCGCCGTGACCACCATGACCACCATGACCACCGCGACCCCCGGGCTCGAGGCGATGACCCTCGCCCCCGCCACCACCCCCGGCCCCCGGGCGGGCAAGAAGAAGTCGAGCAAGAAGGTCGGCAAGAAGGTGTCTGCGAAGAAGAAGCCTGTGTTCAAGCCCGCGCTCGTGAAGCCGGCCAAGACCGCGGCCCCTCGCGAGGTCAAGGTCAGCATCGCGGGTGAGGAGCTCGAAGACCTCCGTCGCTACGCGCTGCTGCGCCACCGCGGGAACATGAACGCCGCGGCCGAGGACCTGCTGCGCACGTTCCTGCGGACGCAGGTCGGGCCGAGGATGTCGCTGAGCGAGGCCCCTGCTGCTGTGGCCACGGCCGCGCCGCGCCGACCGCGACCACGACGGTAGATGCCCATGCGACCATCACTCCCGCGCCGCCGCCATCTCGCCCACGAACCGGATGGCCGCGGTGTTCGTCGCGCCCGGATCATCAAAGGGCTTGCCGCCCAGCAGCACGATGGGCTCGCCGCGGCTCGCCATCTTGTTCTCGACGATGTACCAGTCGGCCATGCGGGCAAAGTCTGAGCGGTGCTCGGGGACCTGTTGCATCAGCACCGGCTGCACCGCGTAGTAGAGCGCCATGCGCCGCGCCGCGGCCGGGCTGCTCGTGAACGCGATGATCGGCATCTGGAACCCGTTGCGCGACAGGTAGCGAGCGGCCTGGCCATCCTGGCTCCACACCACCGCGAGCACGGCCCCGACATCGCGGGCCATGTGCCACGCGCCGTGGGCCAGGGCGGGCATGCGCTCGCGTGCGGCCCGCAGCCGCTCGGGCGGCCGCGGCTCGGTCCGCTCCTCGCGCAGCACCTCTTCGGTTTCGCTCGCCACTCGGCGCATGATCTCGACCGCGAGCATCGGATGCTTGCCCACCGCCGTCTCGCCGCTGAGCATCACCGCATCGGCCCCGTCGTAGATCGCGTTGGCGACATCGCTGACCTCTGCTCGCGTCGGGTTGGCGTTCTCGATCATGCTCTCGAGCATCTGCGTCGCGACGATGCAGGGCTTGCCGAAATCGTGGGCCTTGCGGACCAGAAGCTTCTGGATCGCGGGCACCTTGGCGATCTCCATCTCCACACCCAGATCGCCGCGAGCGACCATGATCCCATCGGCCTCGTTCAGGATCGCTTCGATGTTCTTCACCGCCTGCGGCGTCTCGATCTTGGCGATGATGGGCGTCGAAGCGGCGCGATCGGCCAGATCCCGAGCCGCGGCGCTGGGGTGCAGCTCGCAGGCGCGGTGTAGCCGCTCGTTGATGCTCCGCACCTCATCGGCCTTGCGGACGAACGACAGAGCCAGAAAGTCCACATCGTGCTCGACGGCCCACTGCGCGAGCAGCAGGTCCTTGTCGGTGGTCGCGGGGATCGTCAGGTCCGAATCGGGCAGGTTCAGCCCCTTGCCGCTGGTGATGAGCCCGCCGGTGGTGACGCGGCAGAGAATCTGCTCGCCATCCGAGACGACCGCGAGCATGCGCACCGCCCCATCGTTGATGAGCACGCGCTGCCCGGGGTCGACCTCGGTCGCGATCTTGGCGTAGTTGCAGCCCAGCACCGGCAGCACGCCCGGGATGCACTCGGCGAGCCCGCCGCGGACCAGCACATCCTGCCCGGGCTCGAGGTGGATGCCGATGCCGTTGTCGGCGGGCGGGACCTTGGTGATGCGGATCTTGGGCCCGGGCAGATCGCCGAGCACCGCCAGGTTGCGGCCCATGATCCGGCTCACCTCGCGCACCCCGGCCAGGCGCTTGGCATGGTCCTCGATCGTTCCGTGAGAGAAGTTCAGCCGGAACAGCCCGGCGCCGTGCTCGACCAGTTTGGTCAGCACCTTGGGGTCGTCGGTCGACGGGCCCAGGGTGGCGAGGATCTTCGTCAGCGGCTGGCGGGCTGTCGTCATCTACTCGGCTCCATCACGGCGCCTCATTCGAGCATCGAGACGATCCGAGCATAACGCTCGCGGAAGAACGAGGCGTACCCCAGCCGGACCGTCGCCATGCGGCCATCTTTCTCCGCATCGCGCCAGTCTTCGCGGATGGCGCGGTAGTTCGCTTCATTGAGCGGCAGCGTCTGGGCCGGCTTGTCGCCCTTGGCGGGGATCGTGTGCTCGGGGAAGGCGTAGAAAAGCGCCTCGGCCTGCGCGATCAGGTCCGCCGGAGCGCCCCGGGCCTTGGCGCTGTTGATCGCCTTCCACGCCGCGATCAGCTCCTGATGCACATCGATCCCGAACGCGCCCATCAGCGGGCCGACAGCGCTGCGCCAGCCGCGGTTCTTGGCCGTGCTCGCGATCTCGTAGGGGTTCACCTTGTCGACCAGCCGCTCCCAGTGCTTCTCGAACATCACGCGGCGGATGGGCATGCGGCGGATCTCAAAGCGCTCGGGACCTAGCTCATCCGAGGCGCCGGCGCTGCGAGCGGGGAAGTTCCACACCGCCTGCCCTTCCTCGCTCAGGATGTATTCCACAAAGCGCCGCGCGGTCTCCGGATGCGGGCCGCCGCGAAGCATCGAGATCGGGTCGGGATCAATCAGCGCCACCCCTGGCGGATCGACATAACCCACGCGGGATTCCTCGGGCTTCTGCCCGGGTCTCAGCATCGCCTGCGACTGGTAGCGGCCGTAGAAATCGATCGCCACCCCCATCGCCGCCTGCCCCTGCGAAACATCCAGCGGAACTTTCAGCGAGCTCGCCGTGAAGTATCGCCCGTTGGCGCACATCCGTCGCAGGATCGACCAGCCCTGGTCCCAGCCGTAGGCGTTGAGGATGGACTCGTAGGTCGTCGCGACTGATCCAGACTGGCGCGGGTCGGCCAGCGCGATCCAACCCTGGAGGGTCGGGGCGCACATGTCCTCCCACTTGACGGGCTCGGGCAGGTTCAGTTGCTTGAGCGCATCGCGGTTGAAGATGATCCCGAAGCCCGACACCGCGTTGCCGAGCCAGAACTGACCCGGATCGTTCTTCGCTGGATCGCCGGGGTCATAGAGCGGCAGGGCACCGATCAGGTTCTTGCCGTACCACTCATCCAGCCGAGGCTGTTCAAAGCCCATCGGCATGGACATGGGCAAGGTGATCTCTTTCTCGGCATCGGGAGGCTTGAAACGCACGCCCGTCTTGACCTGGATGTGCTCGAAGGTCCCCCCGCCGAAGATCAGGTCGTAGGGCATGGGCTCGGCGCCGGGGCGCATCGTCCCATCGGGCAGGATGCGGCCGGTCCGGAGCGCATCCTTGTACTGCGATTCGAGCACGCGGCGGATCTCGCTGGTCCCGCCCGGCTGTCGCCAGTCGATCACCGCGGGCTGGCCGAAGTGCTCGCGGTGCCATGCGTCGAATCCGCGAGCGAACTCGTAGCGAATCTGCTCGTTGTGCGGGGTGATGATGACCAGCCGCGCCGCATCCCCCGGCACGCGGGCCGATTCGGGGCGAAAGGCCAGCGGAACCCCCAGCACCACCGCCAAGGCCAGGAGCACGCCGAACTTGGGGAGCAGAGAAGTGATCGAGTTCACGACCCTTAGGATACCGCCGGGCGTGCACGCGACAGCCCGAGGAGTTCAGACATGACATCCGACACGCCCACCCCCCCCGTCGCCATCATTACCGGTGCAGGTTCGGGCATCGGCCTGGCGACCGCTCGGCTGCTCCACAACGCCGGGTACGCGCTGGTCCTCGCCTCGCGGAACACCCAGACGCTGGAACACGCCGCCGCCGAACTCCGCGAGCGTGGCCGAGCCGAGGTCCTGTGCGTCGCCACCGATGTTTCGAAGCACGCCGAGGTGAAGCGGCTGATCGACACAACGCGAGAGCGCTTCGCTCGCCTGGATGTGCTCATCAACAATGCTGGGCTGGCCAAGGTCATCCCGATCGCGCGGAACACCGAGGCCGACATCCAGGCCGTGTATGCGACCAATGCGCTGGGCCCGGCGTACGCGATCTCGCTTGCCTGGCCCGTGTTCGAGCTTCAACGAAGCGGCTGCGTCATCAACATCTCCACCAAGGGCACCGCCGATCCTTTCCCCGGATTTTTCGCCTACGCGGCCGCCAAATCGGCCCTGAACTCGATGGTCCGCTCCTGTGCCAAGGAGGGGGGCCGCATCGGTGTGCGAGCGTTCGCTGTGGCACCGGGAGCGGTCGAGACGGGGATGCTTCGGTCGATGTTCAGCGATAAGGCTCTGCCCGCCGCCTCCTGCCTGGCCCCCGAGGATGTGGCGAAAGTCATCGCCGACTGCATCATGGGGAAGCGCGATGCGGACAACGGCAAGACGATCTTCGTCCGAAGGGGCGAGGCCGGCGAAGTCGATGAGCACGTGGCGTAGCCCGGACCCCACCAGATTCCTACCAACCGAGCGCCGAGCCCCGAGCAGCAATCCGGGAACACTCCCGAACGCCGGACGTACCATAGGGTTCTGCCGGAACATCGCGCGGCCTGCACGCGTTGATCCGGAAGTCCCAGACTGCACAGCCCGGAGCAACCATGGCCGTTCACACGCCGCTGCCCGTCATCAACAGCCCCGCCGCCGCCAAGCACCACCACCACGATCATGATCATGACCATGAGAACGGGGTCGAGTGCTGCGCTCACCACGAACTCAAGCTCGAGCGGTGGATCGTTGTGTATCTGATCGGCGGGGTGCTGGTTTTCACCACCACCCTGACCCGTTGGCTGGGTCTGGCCGACCCCGAGATCGGCCAGCTTCCTGCCGCTCTGGGCGCGATCCTGCTGGGGTCGGGGCTGGTCTATTCCGCGGTCCGTGAGATCCGCCGCGGGGCTCTGGGCAGCAGCACGCTGGCCGCACTGGCGATCCTCGCGGCCTTTGTGATCGGACAGTACGAGACCGCCGGGTACCTCGCGTTCATCCTGCTCGTCGCCGACCAGGCGCTGCGCCGCACGGCCTGGGGAGCCCGCCGGGCGATCGAACAGCTCGTGCAACTGACCCCCGACAACGCCCGGCTGCTGGAGAACGGTGTCGAGCGCGATGTGCCACTGACGGATGTGAAAGTCGGCATGGTCGTCCGCGTCCGCGCCGGCGAGAACCTGCCCGTCGATGGCGTGATCGTCGCGGGCCGGTCGATGATCAATCAGGCCAGCCTGACCGGCGAGGCCGCCCCCGTCGAAGTGCAGGGCGAGAGCCCCGTCTACGCGGGCACCACCAACATCACCGGCACCATCGATGTGCGCGCCACCCAGGTCGGCCAGGACACGACCATCGGCAAGGTCGCCGAGCTGATCCACCAGGCCGAATCCACGCGCACCCCCCGCCAGCTCATGATCGAACAGGTGGCCCGCTACTTCGTCCCCGTGGCCCTCGTCACCGCGGCGCTCGTGTGGTACGTCACCAGCGATATCGAGAAGGCGATCACGGTGCTCGTGGTGGTGTGCCCGTCGGCGCTGCTGCTGGCGAGCCCGACGGCGATGATGGCCTCCTTCGCCGCGGCCGCTCGACTCGGGATCATGATCAAGCAGACCTCGTACCTCGAAGCCGCCGCGAACGTTGACACCATCGTCTTCGATAAGACCGGCACCCTGACGACGGGCCGGTTCGTGGTCAGCCGCCTCGCCCCCGCCCACGGCGTGGACGGGGCGGAACTGCTGCAGGCCGCTGCGGATGCGGAGAAGCACTCGAATCACCCGCTCGCCAGGTCGATCCTGCAGACCGCCGAGCAGGCGCGGATCATCCCGGTCGAAGGGCAAGACTTTGAAGAGGTCCACGGCCGCGGCGTCCGCGGAAGGACCCCCCGCGGCGAACTCCTCGCGGGCCGGGCCACATGGCTCACCGAGGTCAGCCCGTCCATCGCGGGCGATGTCGCGGATGTCGAGAAGAAGATCGAGGGCATGACCGGCGTCCACGTCATGCAGGCGGGCCGCTACCTCGGCGCCGTCGGCCTCGAGGACAAGCTCCGTTACAACTCCAAGGCCGTCATCGAGCGCTGCCGCGAGCTGGGCACGCGGCGAACGCTCCTGTTCACGGGCGACCGCTTCGCCGTCGCCAAGCGCGTCGGCGTGACCGTGGGCGTCGATGAGATCGAGGCCGAGTGCCTCCCCGAAGAGAAGCACACCCTCGTGCAGCGGCTCGTCAACGGCGGCAGCCGGGTGCTGATGGTCGGCGATGGGATCAACGATGGCCCGTCGCTCGCTTCGGCGGATGTCGGCGTCGCCATGGGCCTCTCGGGGTCGGACATCGCGACGAACTCCGCGGGCGTGGCGCTCATGAACGATGACCTGTCACGCGTGCCCTTCCTGATGACGCTGGCCCGCCGCACGCGGCTCATCATCGCCCAGAACATCGCGGCCGCGATCATCATCGCGCTCATCGGCCTGATCTCGGCCGCGACGGGCACCATCGGCATCGGGCTCGCCGCCTTCTACCACTTCGTGGGCGATATCTTCGTCATCGGCAACTCCTTCCGCCTGATCCGTTTCGGCGAGGACTTCGCGACCCAGGACCCGCTGGTGCGTCACGCCCCGCCCGATGAGATGGTGCAGGAAGACCGCCGCCGCGGCGTCTCGGCCAACCTCCGCAAGCCCCAGCCTGTCGCTGCCTGATGGTGTGCTTGGATCACTGCGCCAGATCGCGCAGAACCTCGCGGTACATCGTGATCGCGTTGAGTGCGATGTAGAAGCACGCAAGCGCCACCGAGCCGGCGAACGGCCGCATGCTCGCGAGCAATCCCTCGCGCTCCGGCTCGGGCATCGGCGACTGCGGCGAGACTCGCTCGCGTGCAGTCCGCGTCAGCGCTGCGAGCATCGAGAGCCCCACCAGGATCATCGGCTCAAAGTAACGCTGCCACGCCATGCTGTTCATCGTCTGGGCCATCAGCCAGCCGAGCAGCGAGAGCAGCAGGATCAGAGCGGGGATCCGTCTGCCCGAGGCGACGCAGCCCCGGTAGAGCATCAGCAGCACCAACGCCCCCAGTGGGGCCAGCGCGGTGACCACCAGCGACCGCTCGGCCACGCTCGGCAGTTTCTCGATGATCTTCCATAGCCAGCCGAAATCACGCACATAGATCAGGTGCGAGGTCGGGAACATGAGCGCCACGATCAGCCCGGCGCCGGCCGTCGCGAGCACACCGATATCACCGAAGCGGATGCGGCGAACCTGCTCCCACATCACGGGCACAAAGAAGATGCCAAGAGCCGCCACCAGCGCAAGAGCGAAAGCTGGCGATGCGAGATTCGCCCCGGCCGCATGCTTGGTGATGTCGCTCGACATCGTCGCCGGCGTCAGCTGCCCCCCCCACTGCCAGACCAGAAAGCCGAGCATCGCCACGGGCATCGCCGCCGCAATCACGCCCGCGACCAGATTCCGCGGCGAGCCGTCGCAGCCGCGATCCAGCCACGGGTCATCGCGGATCCAGCGCGGCACCAGAGCCATGATCGGACCCGGAAGGCACGTCGCCAGCAACCCGACGATCCCGACGGGAGCGGCCAGCCAGACATGAATCTGACGAACGCCCGTCGCGAGCGCCGCGTACAGCCCCAGCCGCAGGTTCTTGCCGGGTGAGTACCCGCCGATCACAGCGCCGCCGAGGGCGAGCACGATGCACAGCATCGCCGCGTTGTCGGTCGTCAGCCAGATCGTTCCGCCAACCGTGTAGGGCGAGCACGCCACGGGGAGCGCTAAAGCGGCAGCGCCCCAAGGCCCGGCCGGGCGGCGGAGCGCCACGTAGAGCGCCGCGACGAGCCCCAGCCCGAAGGCGGCGTTGACGGCGTGCATCGCCCCGCTGCTCGCCGTTGCCCGCCACACCACCGCCATCAGGAGGTGGTAGGCGGGGGCGGTCGCGGACTCGTAGCTCGCGAGATTCGGCCGGGGAAGGTCGCGAGCGAAGGCTTCGATCACCGGGCGGTGGTACATCCGCCCGTCGTAGGCCTCAGGGGTCCCCTCGGCCCCGCTCAACAGCACGGGGAGCCACAACAGGCAAAAGAACCCCAGCAGCAGCAGGGGCGCCAGCAGGCGACCTCCGCTCGACGAGGCACGACGGAGCGGGGTGGGTGGTTGCGCCATGGCTTGGAATGTAAACAACGCCGAGCGGGGAGGGAAAAACACCGATACTTTGGTGCTGCCCATGGATCCCGTGTCCGCACAGCCCTCCGCCGACCTGCCGAGCCTCCCCGCCCGGCCGCTGTGGCTGTCGCTGATCAAGTTGGCCCGCCCGGCGCAGTGGAGCAAGTCGGCCTTCGTGCTTGTCGGCCCGCTCTATGGCGTGCGCGACATGCTCGCGCGCGGCGAACCCATCGGCGGGGCGCTGGGCGCGGCGCTGCTCGCGGCCGCGGCCTTCGCACTCGCCTCGAGCGGGTGCTACGTCGTCAACGACATCCTCGACCGTGTCGCCGACCGGGCACACCCGCGCAAGCGCCGGCGGCCCATCGCTTCGGGCCTGGTCGCCGTCGGGACGGCGTGGATCTACGCGTTGTCGCTGTTCGCGGTGTCGGCCGGGCTGACCGCGTTCATCGGGATGCCCGCTCTGCAGTGGACCGCTCTGGCGCTGTTCCTGTACATCCTCAACGTGCTGCTCTACAGCGCGTACCTGAAGCACAAGGTCATCGCCGATGTGATCTGCCTGGCGCTGGGGTTCGTCCTCCGCGTCATGGGAGGGTGCGCCGCGGCGGGGATCGAGCCCTCGGTCTGGCTGCTCAACTGCACCTTTTTCCTCTCGATGTTCTTGGCTTTCGGCAAGCGACTGGGCGAACGGCGCACGCTCGCCCGCGCCGGAAGCGATGAAGCCCACCCTGATCTAGGGCAAGCCGTCCAACACCGCCGCGTGCAGGCGGGCTACACCGACACGCTCCTGCAAATGGCCATGGTGGTCACCGCCGTCAGCACGCTGATGACCTACGGCTCGTATGTGCAATCTTCCGGGCCACAGTATGTCGTGGGCTTCAACATGCTCTGGCTCACGATGCTGCCGGCGTTTTATGCGCTTTTCCGAGCCATCCTGAAGGTCGAGCAGGGTGTCTACGACGACCCGACCGAACTCGCCGTTCACGACCGGGGATTTCAGGTGGCGGCGGTCGGGTTCGCGGTGATCACCGTTGCCTGCATCCTGCTGTCTCAGCAGCCGCCGGGTTGAGAGGGCGCGCGCATCCAAGGCTAATGTTGGCAAATCACATCCCGAGCCGGGTTCGGGGAAACCCCGCCCCGCATCAGGATGTAAAAGCCTGATTCCCTTCCCTCCGATCCGCGTGGATCGGATCACCTTCTCCTCAGGAGTTCGTACCGATGAAAGACACTCGGGTGGCAACGACCGCGGGCCTCGCCTGGATCGCGACGCTCGGCCTCGTCATGCAAGGCGCCGCCAGCGGGCAGGGTCAGCAAGAGCAGGTCCCCACCCCGGGCCTGCCCTCCCCCGCGCAGATCGCCGCCGCGGTCGGCCAGGGCAAGGAGAAGGACGACAAGGAGAAGCCCGACTTCCCCGAGTTCAAGGAAGTCTCCAAGGACTTCGTCAAGGTTGTCTCGACCGCCGACGGGTCCGACAGCATGTGGACGGTCTGGCGGCGCGACAAGGACAACCAGTTGCTGGCCGAGCTGCCGCGCGACTTCGCCATCCAGCGCTACTTCTTCGCCATGACCGTGGCTCGCGGCTCGCAGTGGGCGGGGCTCCAGGGGTCGGACATGTACCTCTATTGGAAGCGCATCGATAAAAATCTTGCGCTCATCGAGCCCAATCTGGGCACCCGTTCGACGGGCGACAAGGAGAGCAAGGCCTCCGTCGAGCGCCTGTTCACCGACCGCGTGATCCTGGACATCCCGATCGTCGCCATGGGCCCGGGCGGCGGGCCTGTGATCGATCTCGATGCGCTGCTCGTCGGCCAGGCCAGCAAGTTCTTCGGCCCGCAGGCCGAGCGCCTCAACGCAGCGCTCGCGATGATCAAGGAAGCCAAGGCGTTCCCCGAGAACATCGAGGTTTCGGTCGAAGCTCCGCTCCCGGGCGGCAGCGGCCGAGCCGGCGGCATGGGCGAGAACATCAACGCCGGACGCCTCCAGACCTACCACTACTCGATCAGCACCATCCGGTCGAACCCGGATTACAAGCCCCGCGAGGCCGATGAGCGCGTGGGCTACTTCACCACGGTCTACCGCGACCTGGGCAAGCTCGGCAAGGTCGACAAGTGGGTGCGCTACATCAACCGCTGGCACATCGAGAAGGCCGACCCCAAGCTCAAGATGAGCCCGCCCAAGCAGCCCATCGTCTTCTACATCGAGAACGAGGTCCCGGTGCGCTACCGCCGCTGGGTCCGCGACGGCATCCTGATGTGGAACAAGGCCTACGAGCAGGTCGGCATCGCCGGCGCGATCGAGGTCTACCAGCAGGACGCCACCAGCGGCGCGCACATGGAGAAGGATCCCGAGGATGTCCGCTACAACTTCATCCGCTGGCTGAGCAACGACGTCTCAACCGCCATCGGCCCGAGCCGGGCCAACCCGCTGACCGGGCAGATCCTCGATGCCGACATCGTTCTGACCGACGGCTGGATCCGCGCCTTCTGGACCTTCGCCAACGAGGTCATCCCCGACCTGGCGATGGAGAGCATGAACCCGCAGACACTGGCCTGGCTCGAATCGCGCCCGCAGTGGGACCCGCGGGTTCGGCTGGCATCTCCTTCTCAGCGTCCGTACCTGGCCCAGCAGCAGCTGGCTCGCGGCGTGCAGCGCTTCGGCGGGCACCCCGCGATGGCCGCGGACCCGACCATCATGGGCGATGACGAGTTCGATGGCCTGCGCGGCCGCAACAGCCAGATGAACGGCATGTGCCTGGCCGCCAAGGGCCGCGCCATGGACATGGCCATGGTCGGGATGTCACTCGGCGTCATGGACGCCATGCTCGACGCGGATGAGGACGACAAGCCCAAGGGCGGCGACGACGAGCCCAAGAAGGATGACCCCAAGGATGCCGAGCAGAAGCTCGACGGCATCCCCGAATGGTTCATCGGTCCCATGCTCGCCGACCTGGTCGCGCACGAGGTGGGCCACACGCTGGGACTCCGCCACAACTTCAAGGCATCGGCGGTCTACAGCATGGCCCAGATCAACAGCGCCGAATGGAAGGGCAAGAAGCCGATCGGCGCCTCGGTCATGGACTACAACGCCCTGCCGAACATCGCGATGAGCTCGGGGTCGGTCCAGGGCGACTTCGGGATGATCGATATCGGCGCCTACGACAAGTGGGCCATCGAGTACGGCTACACCATGGAGGACACCAAGAAGGTGCTCGCTCGCGTGGCCGAGCCCGAGCTGCTCTACGCGACCGATGAGGACACGTGGGGCCCGGACCCCTTGGCCCGCCGCCGCGATCTCGGGTCGGACCCGCTGACGTTCGCCCAGAGCCGCATGGCCCTGGCCCAGACGCTCCGCGGCCGGATCCTCGAGAAGTTCGTCAAGGAGGGCGACTCGTGGAGCAAGGCCCGCCGCGGGTACGTCATCACGCTCAACCAGCAGCTCAGCGCCCTGGGCACCATGGCCAACTGGATCGGCGGCGCCCATGTCAACCGCGACAAGAAGGGCGACCCCAACGCTCGCGACCCGATCACCCCCGTCGCCGCCGCGAAGCAGCGCGATGCGCTGAAGTTCGTCGTCGACAACGCCTTCAAGGATGAAGCCTTCGGCCTCACCACCGACCTGCTGAACAAGATGACCGTCGACAAGTGGTGGGACGACGGCGGCATCAACGACATCTTCGAGGACGAGACCTGGCCCATCCACGACCGAATCCTGGGTGTCCAGGCCTCGGTGCTCACCATGGTCATGAACCCGACCACCCTGGGCCGCGTCTTCGACAACGAGTACCGCGTCCCCGCCGATCAGGACATGATCACCGTCCCCGAGGTGCTCAACACCGTCACCGACTCGATCTGGACCGAGGTCCAGGCGGGCAAGAGCGGCTCCTTCACCGAGCGCAAGCCCATGATCTCCTCGCTCCGCCGCAACCTGCAGCGCGAGCAACTCGAAAGGCTGATCGACCTGACCCTGCCCGCGGGCCTCTCGGGGTCGGCGGCCAACGCCGTCGCGACCGTCGCGACCACCAAGCTCCGCGAACTCCACGGCCAGATCGTCGCGATCGCCGGCGAGGGCGGGGACAAGGCCAAGGGCAAGCCGTCGGGCCTTGACATGTACTCCTACGCCCACCTGTCCGAGGCTCGCGAGCGCATCGAGAAGGCCCTCGACGCGATCTACATCTACAACACCGACCAGATCGGCGGTGGTGGTGGCTTCACCATCATGTTCGGCAACGATGGCAACGCTCCCCAGGCGCCCCGCGTCCCCTGATGCCGGTCCGCTGAACTCCTGACCAACTTCAGGGGCTCTCCATGACGGAGGGCCCCTTTCATTTTTCGCGTGAACGCGGCGTCACGAAGCGCGATGCGACGCCCGCGCGAGCGCTTCGAGCGTGCGA
>JBIPMO010000073.1:0-12219 GCA_044369085.1 Phycisphaerales bacterium | reverse complement strand
TGAAGGCCGCGGGGGTGAACCCCGTCGATTGGAAGATCCGGTCCGGGCAGATCCCTGCCTTCGCCGCCACGATGCCCTACACCCCAGGCTACGACGTGTCGGGGGTTGTCGAAACGCTGGGCGACGGGGTGACCGACTTCAAGGTGGGAGATGAGGTCTACGCGTACATGGCTCTGAACCGCGGCGGGGGCTACGCCCAGTTCGCAGCGCTCCCCGCGAGCGAGGCGGCGAAAAAGCCCGCGAGCATGCACCATGTTCAGGCCGCCGCCGTGCCGCTGGCCGCTCTGACGGCGTGGCAGGCGCTGTTCGATACGGCCAAGCTGCAGCCGGGGCAGACGGTGCTGATCCACGGCGCTGCGGGCGGTGTTGGCCACTTCGCCGTCCAGCTCGCCCACGCCAAGGGGGCCAAGGTGATTGCGACCGCATCGGAGCGGAACATCGACTTTGTGAAGACGCTCGGCGCTGATCAGGTGATCGACTACAAGGCACAGAAGTTCGAGGAAGTGGTCAAGGATGTGGATGTCGTCTTTGACACGGTGGGCGGCGAAACCACCGACCGTTCGATCGGCACGCTGAAGGCGGGCGGCATCATCGTTTCGATCACGGGCATGCCCGATCAGGCGAGGTGCAAGGAGAAGGGTGTCCGCGGCACCGCGATCCTGGTGAAGACCAGCGGCAAGCAGCTCGCCGAGCTCGCGGCCATGATCGAGGCGGGCACGCTGGCCCCCACCGTCGGGTCCACGATGTTCCTCGCCGATGCGGCGCAGGCTCAGGAGCTGAGCGAGAGCGGCAAGACGCCGCGCGGGAAGATCGTTCTGATCGTCGAGTGAGCGGGCTCTGACGCCACACACGCCGGGCCGAGCATTCATGGCATACTGCCCGCTGCTTGCCGCCTGATCCAACCCATCGAAGCATGCAACCCCAAGGCGATGCTGCCCCGCTGCTGGATTCCGAGCGGGCCGCGGCGCTCGGGCGCACTTACGACCTGGCGACGGTCGCACGCGTGCTCGCCGATGCGGCCATGACCGGGCGGCACCGGGCGGGTGGACGCGGTGGCGCGGCCGAGTTCTATGACTTCCGGCCCTACACGCCCGGCGATGCCCCGAGGCTTATCGACTGGCGGCTCGCCGGGCGGACCGACCGGCTCTACCTGCGTCGATTCAGACAGGAGGGGCGTCTGTCACTGGTCTGCATCGTCGATGCATCGGCATCGATGGATTTCGGGGGGATCGATCGGCCTCGTGCGGTGACCAAGTTTCGCCGGGCCAAGGAGATCGCGGCCGCGCTTGCCTATGTCGCGGTGAAGCGCGGCGATGCGGCGGGGGTGGTGGTCGCACGCGGTGGCGAGCCGCAGACCGCGACGAGCGGCGTGCGAGCCGGATGGCCCGGGCTGCACGAGTGCATCGCAGCGCTCGAGGGTGCCAGGTGCGATGCCCCGGCGGATGCGCCCGTTCGCACCCAGTCGGCGGCCGTGACCGGCGGGGTGGCGCGGGCGATGGATGTGGCCGGCGCGATGCTCCCCAGGGGCGGGGTGGTGGTGGTGATCTCGGACGGTCTGGATGAGCCCGCTTTGGTGCACGACTCGGGTGGTCGGCTGCGGTTTGCGCGGGGAGCGGGCGCCATGGGGGGGAACGCCGCTGGATGCCGCGATGTCGTGTTCGTGCAGATTCTCACGCGTGAAGAGCGGGAACTGCCGACGAAGCTCGCGGCCCGGCTGATCGATCCTGAAACGGGCATGGCAACCGAGGTCGACGCGGCCGAGGCAGGTGTGGGTTACGCGCGGACACTCGACCGCCACATCGAATCGCTGCGAGCCGGGCTGCTGCGGATCGGCGCCTCGCACCATCTGTGCAGCACCGAGCATGACCCTGTCGACGTGGTACGGATGATCATCGGGAAGTAGATCGACACCCGATCAACCCGCGAACCAGCGTTGATCTGATCGCGGCGGAACTGGCGATGAGGGCGCCGCGCTGCACGCCCGACTCTCCGCGACGCATCTGCCGAAATGACCGTTCGACTGCCATGAATCGGCGGATCGGGAGTTCATCGATGCGATCTTCGGGCGCTGCGTTCATCGGCATGCCCGTTGGTTCAATCAGATGCCGCGGGTCATTGGCATTCGAGCTTACGAACAGCCCATCAACACTCCTGGGCGCGCCGATTGCACATTCCCGGACGAGCCGCGTGCTCGCGGTGGGTCCCGGATGGCTTGAGAAAGAAGAATCCGACTCGGGTCAATGGGACCGTTTGGCAAGTTGAACGCGGGAGCGACCTTCCCCGGAGCAGTGTGCGGCAGATTGCGTCGCTCGCCGGACCAATGAAAGGAGGTCCGCCATGTTCCGTCCATTCATGACCGGTCTTCTGACAGTCGTTCTGACCGCCGGACTCGCTTCGGCCGGCCCCCGTGGTGGCGCGACGATGATGGCATCGATGCTCCGACTGCGTGGGTGCCTCCCGACGATCACCGAGACGATCGGCGGGGTGAACTACACCGAGGTGATGGACGGCACGGTCTGCCGTCAGACCCTGACCGCGTACGTCACCAACGGTGAACCCTTGGCGAAGTACCTCGTTTCCTACAAGGGAACGTACATCGCCACGCTCGAGACCGACACGAACGGGTCGTGCTCCTGCACGCTGACGGGGGCCAGTGAACTGGGCCGCACTCCCCCGCTCCCGATGCTCCGCCAGGGTTACATCGTGAACTTCGGCGAGTACACGGTCTGCATGAACTAGCGGGCCCGGGCGCTCCGCCGAATGACGCGGCCGAGCGTCGGCACCGATCGGTCTCACTCTTCCTCCTCGCGACGCCCCGGCGCAGCATCCGGGGCGTCGTCGCGTTCTCGGACCAGTCACGCGCGGGCGGCTCCCCCGATCTGGCGCCCCCGCTCGCGACGCGAGGCAACTCCGCTACTTGCACCAAAGTCACACGTCCGGAATCCCGATCCCCTTGCGGACGTGAGCCGATTTTCGCGGCCCGCGCGGAGGTGGATCGATGAGCGTGAAGACGGCCGACACGGCGCAGGTGGTGGCAACGGCGATCCGGGATGTGAGCCACATCGCGACGCTCCCCGAGATCACGCTGCGCATCGTCGAACTGGTCGAGAACCCCTCGTCCACCGCGCAGGACCTGCACACGGTCATCTCGACCGACCCCGCGCTCAGCTCGCGGATCCTCAAGGTCGTGAACTCGTCCTTCTACGGCATGCCCGGCCAGATCGGGTCGATCAACCGCGCGATCGTCCTGCTGGGGCTGAACGCCGTCAAGAACATCGCCATCAGCGCCAGCCTGTCGAAGCTCTTCAAGGGCGGGCAGCTCTGCCCGGCGTTCGCGGCCAAGGACCTGTGGCGGCACTCGGTGGCGACCGCCGCCGTCGCCAAGGTGATCGCCGACACGCTGAAGATCGGGCTGCCCGATGAGGCCTTTCTGGCCGGGCTGATGCACGACATCGGCATCATGGTCGAGCTGCAGAACGACCGGAACAAGCTCATCGAGACCGTCAACTCGCTCGGCGTGCAGAAGGACGGGTCCCCCACTTCCGACATGCTCGAGAGCGAGCAGCGGATCTTCGGCGCGACGCACCAGGACTTCGGCAAGGCCCTGTGCGAGAAGTGGAAGTTCCCCAAGTCGCTGGCGAACGTGGCGGGCAGCCACCACGCGCCCATGTCGATGCCGGAAGACTCGCGGACCTTGCCCGCGCTGGTCTACATCGCCGACCGCCTCGCGGCGGAGGCCGAGCAGGGCTTCAGGATCGATCTGACGAACCTGGCCTGCGACCCGGCGGTGCTGGACACGCTCAAGCTGCCGCAGGCGAAGGTCGACGAACTCAAGGCATCGCTGCCCGACCAGATCATCGAGGTCCAGGCGATCCTCACCGGCACCTGAATCGCAATGCACGGCTGGGGCGGGACGCACGGACGCGTCTTGCACCCGCCTTCAAAGATCTCTCTTTCTCCCTCCGGGCGGCCTGGCTGACGCTAGGCCGCCTGTTTCTTTCGACGGGGGGTTTGTCCCGCTCAGAACAGCAGCTGCCACTGGACCCGCAGGGTGATCTCGTGGGGATCATCATCGGTGAGGTAGCCGCTGCCGGTGCGGCGGCCGACCAGCGGGTTGGTGTCATCGGGCCTCCAGACGATGTCGGCGGAGAAGCGTGCGGCGTTGCCGTGCAGGTAGTAGTTCATCCCGAGAACGAACGTGTTGAACGCCCGGACTCCCCCACCGCCGGTGCGATCGGGATCTGGGAAGAGCGCCTGGTGCTGGAAATACGGCTCGAAGTCGCCGCCCGCCGGGCGGAAGGCGAACTCCGTGACGATGCCGTGGTCGTTATTCGTGACGTCGCCGCCCGCGAACCCGTGAAGGTCCGAGTGCGATCCGACGCCCGCGGTGGTGAAAACCCAGCCATCGCCGCGGACGGTGGCATCCACGGTCCAGAGGGCCTGCAGGTAGGTTCCGGATGTGAAATCGCTCGATGATCCGTCTCCGCCTTCGACGTGGGCGGCGGCACCGAAGAGGCAGGCGAACGACCCGCCGGGTTCGCTCTGGCCGGTGCGGAAGCGCGCCCATTGGTCGCCGTGCTTGAACTCGATGCGCCCGGTGGCGGCGTAGTCACTCTCCCCTGAGTTCGTGCGCGACAGCAGCCCGGCCGAGGTCGCCTGGCGGCGTGAGGCGAAGTCGGAGTTCCGCGTCGCAAGGCCATCGGAGAACGCCCCGAACGCACGCGCGTTCTCGCCGGTCCAGGACAGTTGCACACCCTGCGAGAAGTCCTGGGTGAAGGCGTCGTCGATGCTCGAGTACTCCATGACGAGCAGGTTGGTGGAGCCCACGAGCCTCTCGCGCAGGAATGGGAGCTTGAACTGTCCGGCCGTGACCGCGAGACCGTTGTCCCAGGCGTGGGCCGCCCAAGCTTCTTCGAGCACCAAGTCGCCGGTGGACCTGCTCATCAGGCCGCACACCCTGTACGTGAAGCTCTTGCGCCAGACGTTTCCGTCGGCAATGTAGCGGGTGCGTCGGGTCTGGAAGCCGGACTCAAAGTCCTCTTCTTGCGTTCCGTCCCCGTTCCCATCGTTCGGATTGCGGAAGCTCATGACGTACCTGAACTGGATGTGGGCCCGGAAGTTCAGGCGGAACGAGCCGTCGGGCGCGGCGAGGAAGAACGCCCTTCCATCATGGCCGGCGGCGGGCGATGCATCCATGAGGCTCGAGCGCGTGGCCGCGTCCTGCAGCATCTCCGCGACCAGGGCGCGGACATCATCGGGCGTGGTCGTGGCGTCCCGGGCCGATGCCCAGCCGGCTGCGCCGAGCAGAACGAGTACGGCGGCTCGTGGTTGTGCTCGCATGTCAACACTCCGAAGTCGCGCCCGAAGCGGGGCCCGCATGCGCCCGCCCAAGCACGGCCCGGTGGCGCGGGGAGATGCGGCGGAACGGACGCCTGAGCCGCACATCGTATGACAAAAAACAACCGACCGGTCCTCGCGGACCGGTCGGCGTGAGTGAACGAACTCAGGCTTTCAGGACGGGCTCAGAACTGGAGCTGCCACTGGAAGCGGATGGTGATCTCGTTGTCATCATCGTCGGTGAGGTAGCCGATCGAGGTGTCGGCAGCGCCGGCGAGGGCGTTGGAACCGACGCCGTCGATGAACCACAGCACATCGGCGGTGAAGCGGGAGGCGTGGCCGTACATGTAGTAGTTGACGCCGAAGGTGAGGACGCTGAACATGTCCTCGCCGTCACCGAGGTTGCGCTCGTCGGTGTCGGGGAAGATGCCGTCGTAGCGGATGAAGGGCTCCCAGTCGGTGTTCGGGATCATGATGCCGAACTGGCCGACGAGGCCGTAGTCGTTGAACTGGATGTCCTCAGCGCCGGCCGAGCCGGGGAGGGTGGTGTTGTTGTAGTCAGAGTGGCCGCCGGTGCCGGCGATGTAGGCGTTCCAGCCATCACCCTCGAAGGAGAGGTCGGCGGTCCAGGCGTAGTAGTTGTACTGACCGCCGAAGATCGTGGACTGTTCGTTGTCGCCACCCTCGAGGTGGGCAGCAACGCCGAGCAGCGCGGCGAAGTCGGAGCCGCTGGCGGAGGTGAAGTCCTTGAACTGCTCCCAGGAGCCGGCGAACTTGATCTCGGCGCGGCCGGTGAAGGCGTAGTCGGACTCGCCGCCGTTGAGGAAGCCGTTGGAGGTGGCGGTGCGGGGGGAGTCAAAGTCGGAGTTGTTGGTGCGGAAGCCGTCGGAGAAGGCGAGCATGGCGCGGAAGTCCTCGGCGTTGTAGCCGAGCTCGACGCCCTGGGTGCGGCCGCCCGAGAAGATCGAGTTCACGAGGCCGCGGTCGGCGGCGAGCTGGGCGAAATCATCGACGAGCTCTTCGCGGAGGAAGGGAGCCTTGAACTGGCCCCAGCGGACCTGGAAGCCGTTGTCCCACTTGTAGCCGACGAAGGCGTCTTCGAGGTTGAGCGAGCCGTCGCCATCGAAGTCGAAGGCGGCCTGGATCTTGTAGAAGAGGTTGGGATCGAAGGCGTGGCCGTCGAAGATGAGCTTGGTGCGGCGGGTCTGGAAGCCGGACTCGAAGGAGTCTTCGGCATCGTCACCGTCGACAACGCCGTCGCCGTTGCGGTCGATGCCGGCGTTGTCATCGCGGAAGTTCAGGTAGTAGCGGAACTGGATCTGGCCGGCGACGTTCAGGCGGAAGTTGCCATCGGCGGAGCCGAGGAAGAAGCCACCCTCATCACGGCCGGCGACGCCGCCGGTGGCGAGGAGGCTGGAACGGGTCTCGGCGTCGCTCATCATCTCGGCGACGGTCGCGCGGACCTCATCACGGGTCATCTCGGCGAGGGCGGGCGTTCCGATCGCCGCGACGCCGGCAAGCAGGAAGAGACGAGTGGTCTGGGTCATTGAAACTCTCCTTGTTTGATGCTTATCTGATGCGGACCTGACTGCGTGTCCTGGTACCGATGCTTGCGGGGCGCCCACGGCTCCGCACGAGTGTCGAGTTTGCTCACTGGACCGTCGGGCAAAGCTCCCCGAAAGGGTCCAAGTGAGTGGACGCTATCCTAGCCCACGGAGATAGCGAACGCAAACCAACATGAGCGTGTTTCGGCCCGTCACCTTCAGCTTCTCCACTTTCGACCGGGATTTCTGAAGATCCTTCGGTGGTTGACCCATGAAAAAACCGCCCGTTGGGGCGGTTGTTATCCTATCAGAATACTAACATATAGGCTTGTGGTTCTCGGGCCAAAACCCTTGTCAAACCGTGACTTGGAGCAGTTTCAGGGCCCGGGCGACGATGTCGGTGTGCGTCAGGCCCACCATCTTCAAGATGTCATCGGGGGTCTTGGCAGACTTGGGAATCCGCTGGATGGTCATCTGCTCGAGGGTGAAGCCCTCTCCGGAGTTGGCCAGAGCATCGGCGACGGCCGAGCCGATGCCCCCGCCGTAGTTGTCCTCGACGGTGATCACGTAGCCGCCGTTGGCGTTGGCTAGGTCGAGCAGCGCATCAGAGTCGAAGGGCAACGAGTAGAGGTCGACGAGGGTGGCGGAGACGCCGGCCTTATCGAGGCCATCCAGAGCCTTGTTGGCCTCGTGGACCATGTAGCCCGCAGCGCATATCAGGACATCGCGGCCCTCGTTGAGGACCTCGAAGCCGCCGAGATTGAAGACGGTGTCGTCGTTGTAGAGGAACTCGGTGTCGGCTCGGAGGGTCCGCATGTAGCAGGCGCCGTCGTACTCGGCCATGACCCCCGTGAGGGCGTAGGCGGCGTAGGCATCGGAGGGCTGGAGGACGTAGCAGGCGGGGTTGCCCTGATGGTTGCGAACGTTGCTCCAGGCACGGAACCAGGCCACATCCGGGAGCGACATCTGCGAGGGCCCGTCGGCGGCGAGGGTGGCTCCGGCGTGCGAGCCGATGATCTTGAGGTTTGCGCCGCTGTTGATGGCCATCTCGATCTGGTCGTAGGCTCGGGTGACGAACTTGGCGAAGGTGGAACAGAAGGGGATCTTGCCCGCGGCCGAGAGGCCCGCGGCGACGGAGATCATGTTCTGCTCGGCGATCTTGCACTCCATGAATCGCTCGCGGAGCTTGGCATCGCGGGCGAAGTACTCGGCGAAGGTGCTGTTGGAGACATCGCAGTCGAGGGCGACCACGCGGTCGGAGACCTGGCCGAGGGCCTGCAGGGCCAGCCCGTAGGCTCGGCGAGTGGCCATGCGGCCGGTCTGGAGCGCGGACTTCATGTCGCGCATTTCAAGGGTCTTGGTGAAGGTGGGCATCTCGCCGGTCTTGGGCGAGCGGGATGGGGCATCAGAAGGCGGCTGGATGGTGAAGGCATCGGTGCTGGTGAGGGCTGAAGCGAGTTCGGCCCGGCGTTCACCGAGTTCGGCGATGGCTCGCTGGAGGTGGTCACCGGTGGCGGGTTTGCCGTGCCAGTTGCCCCCCTGCATGGTGGGCGATCCCCAGCCCTTGACGGTCTTGGCGACCACGGCCATGGGCTGGGAGTCCTTCTTGGAGGCGATTTCGGCGAACTTGTCGAAGGCGGCCTTGATCTGGGCGGGGGCGTGGCCGTCGATCATCATGACCTGGAAGCCGAAGGCTTCGAGCTTGGCCTTCATGACCTCGGGGGACTGCTGGTTGGAGACGCGCTCGACCTGGCCGTAGCCGTTGCAGTTGAAGATGGGGAGGACGCTGGTGAGCTTGCGATCCATGATGTAGTCGAGGGCCTCGGCGATCTGGCCCTCGCGCGATTCGCCATCGCCGATGATGACGTAGACGCGGCGGTCGATGCCGTCGAGGCGTGCGGCCTCGGCGACGCCCGCGGCGACCGAGACGCCCTGCCCGAGCGAGCCCGTGGCGGCATCGAAGAAGGGGAAGCCTTCGATGGGGTTGGGGTGGCCATCGATCTCGGAGTCGGCCTCGCGCAGGCGCATCGCATCCTTGACGGTCATGGGGCGGCGGGCGGCGGGGTCTTTGCCGATCATCACGCCCAGGCGAGCGCAGGCGGCGTAGACGATCGGGACGGCGTGGCCCTCGGACAGGACCAGACGGTCGGCCGTCGGGTATGCGGGGTGCTCGGGGCTCCAGCGCATGGAGTGGAACATGAGCACGGTGATCATGTGGCCGAGCGACATGGCGGTGCTGGGGTGCCCGCTGCCGGCGGCGGCGGTCATCTCGAGGGCCAGCTTGTCGAGTTCAATGGCCTGGGCGTGGACTGCTGCTTCAAATGACATGCCACATCTCCGTGCGGTAAACCCCGCGAAACTGGGCGGGGCGAAGGTGATCCGAACGATATCCGAACACGCGACCCACGTCGGACCGCATCCCTTAGTATCGAACGGTCGTCCGAAAACCACAACCCCGGCCCGGTGGAATTTCGGTGATCGTGATCATTCTCAGGGGCACCACGGCCCGACATCCGCCTGCATGCCCTCAGAGGGCACTGGATCGGGGCAGGGTTTGGGGAAGTTCCCGCCAACGTTTGCCATTCCTCAGGCACCGGGATGATTCAGCAGTCGCTCGGCGGAGGGCGGCGCGTGACTTCGCTCGCGCCAAAACAAACCAATCCCAGCGGATACACTGCGATCAACGCGGACAATCGCGCCTGCCGCCGGGTCGTTGACCCCGGGCGGCTGTGTGGTGTCGGGCGTGTCTGGAGTCGTGCCCCGATGAAGGTGATCTGCGATCGCTCGGCCCTGATGAACGCCGTCAACCTTGTGGCGGGGGTGGTTTCGCCCCGGGCCCCGAAGGTCCAGCTCCAGTGCCTGAAGTTCTCGGCCAAGAAGGGCAGCGGCAAGAGCGGCGGCGGGTCGATCACGCTCGCGGCGACCGATGCCGAGATCTCGCTGCGGCTGTCGCGGACGCAGGTGGAGGTCCAGGATGCGGGCGAGCTGCTGATCCCGGCCGACCGGCTGCGGAGCATCGTCACCGCCGAGGACAACGAGCCAACGCTGACGATCGAGAGCGAGGACCAGACCTGCCACGTCCGCGGGCGCGATGCGAAGTTCAAGATCTACAGCTACCCGTCGACCGACTTCCCGCCGATCCCGGACTTCCCCGAGGCCGACGCGGCGAGCGACTCGTTCACGGTCAACGCGGGGACGCTGCGGCGGCTGATCGAGCGCACCATCTTCAGCGTCGCTCGCGATAACTCGCGGTACGCGATCAACGGGGTGCTCTTCAAGCGCAGCGGCAAGAAGCTTGAGATGGTGGCGACCGACGGGCGACGGCTGGCGCTCTCGCGCGGGAACGCCGAGAGCGTGGCGGGCGGCGGCGGCGACAAGACCAGCCAGTGCATCATCCCGACCAAGGCGCTGTCGCTGGCATCGAAGCTGATCACCGATGAGGAAGCGCCGGTGCGCATCGCCATCACGAGCAACCAGGTGCTTTTCGCCTTCGACGCGACGGACGGGGCATCGGGCGGGACGGTGCTGGCGAGCAACCTGGTGGAAGGGACGTTCCCGCCCTACGAGGATGTGATCCCCAAGGACAACGACAAGCGGGCCAAGTTTGATGTGGCGGTGCTCGCGAGCGCGGTGCGGCGCGCGGCGCTGCTCACCAACGAGGAGACGCGCGGGGTCCGCCTGGCTTTCGGCGGGGACAAGGCGGCCAAGGGTCTGAAGATGACCAGCCGCAACCCCGAATCGGGCGAGGCGGAGATCGATGTCGAGATGGAGTCGTACGAGGGGAGCGAGATCGAGATCGGTTTCAACCCCGCGTTCCTGAGCGATGCGCTCAAGATCATGCCCGAGCCGCAGGTGATCCTGGAGATGAAGGCGCCCAACAAGCCCGGGCTGATCAAGTGCGGGGCGGAGTTTCTGTACGTGGTGATGCCGGTGAATCTGCAGTGATGCCGGTCCGGCCTCAAGGCGTGCGTTGACAGCTCTGATTTGATTTACACGGCCGTCGCATGCTTGCGCAGTAGAGACATCGGTACGCCGATATCCCCGACGATCACCTCGCCGGTGTGCCTTCGGGCATCGGGGTGCAGGAATCCTTTTTTGATCCCCGCGAGGGTGAGGGTGACATCGGCGTGAACGCACGGGCCTCCCAGGGGCAGGCCGGTGTCGGCATCGAGGCCGGTGGGGATGTCGACGGCGAGGATGGTCGATCCGCGGCGGCGCATGCCGTTCATCCACTGCACCAGGCGGTCCAAGGGGGGCGCAACCGGGCGGTCGGCGCCGGTGCCCAGGAGCGCATCGACGATCAGGATGCGGCGGGCCTCCTCATCGGTCGGGGCGATGGGGCCATCATCGAGGACGATCTCCAATGCGGCCTGCGGCGCCATCGCGAGGATCGGATCGATGATGCGCAGTTCCATGCGCTCGGCGATTCGGGCGTTCACCCCCGCATCCCCTTGGAGGCGGTCGATGGGCACGGTGGCGATGATGAGGGGGTTGAAGCCGCGGTTAGCGAGGTGGCGAGCGAGCGCGAATCCGTCGCCGCCGTTGTTCCCGGGCCCGCAGGCGATCGCGATGCGCGACAGGCCGCGCGAGGCGATGAGGTCCAAGGCCGCCTGCGCGAGCGAGACGGCGGCGTTCTCCATGAGGATGATGCCGGGAATTCCGAGTTCTTCGGTGGCGGCCTGGTCGAGGGCACGCACCCCGGCGCGGGTGAACACGTGGATCTCGGCGGGTCGGTGCAGCACGGGTGCATGGTAGGCGGGGCGGAGTTGATACTGTCCCCCCCTTGGTGTCCCTGTTCATCGCCATCCCGCTGTTCGTGCTGATCGCGCTGGCGGCCGTGTGCGCGGTCTATTACGCGGTTGTCTACGCTCGGATCATTCACTCGGACCGCGCGGTGCCCACGGTGCGGGCCGGGCTCGACACCGGGGAACCGGCGGGCGGATGGCCCGCGGTGTGCATCGTGGTGCCGGCGCATAACGAAGAGGCGGTGATCGAGTCGTGCATCCGCGGGCTGCTGGCGCAGGACTATCCGCGGCTCTCGATCGTCTTCGCGCTCGACCGTTGCACGGACCGGACGGAGGAGGTCGTGCGCAGCGCGATCGCGGGTGGCGACGGGTCGCCCGACCCGAGGGTGGATGTGGTGATCGTGAGTCAGTGCCCGGAGGGGTGGGCTGGCAAGACGCACGCGGCGTGGTCGGGCGTGACACGCGGCCGCGGGGCCGGCGATGCTTCGCTGCTGCTCTTTGCGGATGCGGACACGGCGTTCGACCCCGCGCTGGTCCGCGCGGCCGTGGGGTTGCAGGCAGCGCGTGACCTTGACCTGCTCTCGCTGCTCTCT
>JBIPMO010000142.1:0-7721 GCA_044369085.1 Phycisphaerales bacterium | reverse complement strand
TGGTCCAGCCCGCGGCGGGTTTCGAGCTCATCCGTCAGTACCCGCTGGACATCGTCAACCGCGAAGAGCGGCCGCGCGCGTTCGCCAACGGGCAGTTCATGCTGTTCCGGCGCGATCTTTACGACCGGATCGGCGGGCACGAGCTGGTGCGGTCGGAACTGCTCGAAGACATCGCGTTCGCGCGGCATCTGGACCGGGTGAAGAAGACGATCAAGAGCCGCTGGGGGGTTTTCATGCCCGGCAGGCCGGGGATGCTGCGGTGCCGCATGTACCGGTCGTACGGGGCGTTCCGGCGTGGTTGGAAGCGGATCTATACGGAGGCAGCGCTGCGGCGGCCGGCGCAGCTGAGCGAATGGGCGTGGCGGAACCTGCTGGTGGGCGTGGCGGCCCCCTTGGCCGGGTTTGGGTGCGTGATCGTCGGGCCGATCGTGCTCTGGGGAGTCCGCGATGCGGCGATGGGGCTGGGGCTGATGATGGCGGGGGCATCGAGCGTGTGCCCGTTGATGCTGGCGCTGGACCGGGTCTACCGCGACCAGGGGCTGCCCGCGCGGTACGCGCTGCTCTACCCGTTCGGAGCGTGGAGGGTCGCCGGTCTGCTGGCCGAGGCAGCGCGCGACCTGCGCGAAGGTGTGAAGACCGTGTGGGGCGGGCGGGAGTACGCTCGCGAAGCGCAGCGGTAAAGGGATCACATCAGAGGTGCCCAGGCACGCCGGAGCAACGCATGGCCCGCAAGCACAACGAGCGCTACCGAGGCAAGACGGAGATCACCGTGTTCGGTCGCCGCGCCGTGATGGAGGCGCTCTCAACCGATCTGGTGGATGTCCGCCGGGTGATGGTCGCCCAGACCGAGCGTGGGCGGTTCCGTGATGAGCTGTTGGCGGGGTGCGCCGCACGCGAGATCGAGCTCGAAGAAGGAACACCTCAGGAGGTGTCGCGCATCACCGGCGAGCCCCGGCACGATCAGGGGGTGGTCGCCAGGATCGAACTGCGATCGGTGAACGATGCCGAGGCCTACGCGCAATCGGTGCCGCGGGCATCGCGTCTGCTGGCGCTCGACAACGTCACCAACCCGCAGAACGTGGGGATGATCGTGCGGAGCGTGGTCGCCGCGGGGATGGGCGGGATGCTGTGGCCCCTGGCGGGGACGCCGTGGGTGAGCGGGCTGATCATCAAGGCCTCGGCATCGACGGTGTACCGCTGCCCGATCCTGACGACGCCGACGCTGGCGGACGGGCTGGTGACGATGCGGCGGGCGGGGTTCGCTCTCATCGGGCTCACCGCGGGCGCCAAGGATTCGCTCTTTGACCACAAGCCGCCGCAGCGGGCGGTGTACGTGGTGGGTGGCGAGACCGAGGGGATCTCGACATCGGTCGAGGCGCTGCTTGATGGGCGGCTGGCGATCCCGATGAAGGGCGGCGTGGAGTCGCTGAACGCGGCGGTGGCGGCGTCGCTGGTGTGTTTCCACGCCCGGGGGGGCTGAAGCGCAGCCGTGGTTACTTGGCGGCGGGCTCGGCCGTTCCCTGGATGTTCAACTGGCGCAGGAACTCGGCCTCTGTCTGCTTGTAGCGGTCGAAGGCGGCTTCGAGGTCGCTGATGAGGCCCTGCACCCGCTCCGGGGCGCTCACGCCGCCGGCCGAGAGAGACTGGATGGTCTCGCTCGCGTTGCGGAGGTCCGAGACCGCGGCGGCGTAGGAGCGGGCCGAATCGTAGAGGAGCTCGAAGTCCTGCTCGCGCTTGTCTGGGCGATAGAGCAGCCTCCAGGGCGAGCGCCGGACCTCGGCGAGCGTGGCGGCGAGCTGGTCGGAGGCGAGGCGGAAGTTCGCCATCATGCGGCGGATGTTGGGGAGCTGCTCGTCGCTGATGAGCTCGATCTTGTTGACGGCGTCGCGCGCCTCGGCGAAGGCGAGCTTGGCATCGTCGAGGAACTTGGCGGTCTTGTCGGCCAGCTCGCCGTTGAGGCGGTCGGCGAACTTGTTGCCCTTCTCGAGGATCTCGCGGGCGTTGACCACCGACTGACGGACGTCGGCCCGGTTGTCATCCATGTAGGCCTGGACGGTCTCGACGGCCTTGCGGAACTGTTCGAGGCGGTCTTCGGCGCTCTTGGCGATCGCGGGCCCGCGGGCGGCGGTCTCATCGACATTCTTCATGATGCTGTCGGCGCGGTCGGACCAGTTGGGCCACTTGGCGCGGGCATCGGCGGTCAGGACCTGCGCATCGTCCATGAGCTTGTTGATCTTGTCCGAGGCATCGTTGACGTTCTTGATGATGTTCTGGACCTGCAGCTTCTGCTCGGCGCCGTATCCCGCATCGGCCAGGAGGCTGGGGGGGGCGATTCTGCCTTCGATCACGTCGGTCTTGGCCAGTTCGCGCTTGGACTCATCGCCCGGTGTGCGGAAGTTGATCTGCCCGCTGCCGCCCAGGAGCGGCGAGATGAGCAGCGCCACCGCCCCCTCGCGCAGGCGGATGCGGCGGTCGATGCTGATGGTCACATCGAGGGACTCGGCGAATCCCTTCTCGTCGATTTCGAAACGCAGCCCCTTGACCACGCCCACGGGACGCCCGCCGAGCATGACGCGCGAGCCCTGTTCGAGCCCGGTCACGCCGTCGTTGATGGTGAAGCGGACGCGGTAGTCGTGCTTGCCGACCATCTCGAGGAAGCCGCCCAAGAGGATGACCACGCCGATGGCGACGGCGAGGCTGACGACGACGAGCGAGCCCGCAAGAAGATTGTTCCGACCACCACGCATGCGAAGTTCCCGCGCGGGCCGCGACCCGTTCCCCGGACGATCAGCGGGGCGCGACCCATCGACACTCTACATCAAGGCTCGCGTTCGCGTGGTGACGATGCTGGGCCCGCCGCCCAGGACCTCAACGGGCCCGCCGAGGAGGTCCTCCTCGTAGTTGGTCGCGGCCTTGCGCCTGGTGATTGGGCCCTCGTGGTCGCCGCGCAAGAACTGTCTGATGAGCTGCTCGTCCTCGGGGAGCAGGTCCGACTCCTCCTTGGGCATTTTCCGGAGGCGGTCGTACCAGTCTCGGCCCTCGACGCGGAGCATCCGACCCTTGTCGAGCATGGCCATGCGGTCGGCGATGGTAAAGGCGCTGTCCATCTCGTGCGTGACCACGACGCTGGTGACGTGCAGCTTCTTGGAGAGGTTCACGATGAGCTGGTCGATCTCGGCGGAGGTGACTGGATCGAGGCCGGCGCTGGGCTCATCGTAGAAGAGGATGCGGGGATCGAGCGACAGGGCCCGGGCGAGGCCCGCTCGCTTCTTCATGCCGCCCGAGATCTGGGCGGGGTACTTGTTCGCATGCTCGCGGAGGCCGACGAGTTCGAGCTTGATCTTGACCTGAATCTCGATGATCTCGGGGGAGAGGTCGGTGTGCTCCTGGAGCGGCAGGGCGACGTTCTCGCCGATGGTCATGCTGTTGAAGAGCGCGCCGGACTGGAACAGGATGCCGAACTTCTTGCGGATGTTGTTGAGCCCGGCCTCGTCAAGGCGGGTCATGTCCTGGCCGAAGAGCTCGATCGTGCCCTCATCGGGGAGGAACGAGCCGATCATCATGCGCAGGCTGGTGGACTTGCCCGACCCCGAGCCGCCCATGATGACCATGGTCTCGCCCTCGTTGACATCGAGGTTGATGCCCTCGAGCACGGCCTTGCCGTCGAAGCGCTTGACCATATTGCGGACACGGATGACGGGGGTGGGGGGCATGACGGAACGATATCGCCTCAGCGTCGGGCGTGTCGGTGATCAACGAGCCGCCATGGTGAATGAGCCGCCGTGATGAACGAGCCGCGACCGTGAGGGAGCGGAGGGCCTTGGTGTGGGCACAGGAATCCGCTCCCTGACGGTCGCGGCTCGCTGCTCAGGTCGCGGTTCGTTGGCGATGGCCGGGCGATCCAGCTTCAGCGCCGGTTGGCGAGCAGGTCGCGGATCTCGGTCAGCAGGACCTCTTCCTTGGTCGGGGCCGGGGGGGCGGCGGGGGCTGCCTCTTCCTTCTTCTTCAGGGTGTTCATCGCCTTGATCAGCATGAAGAGCGAGAACGCCACGATGACGAACTTGATGATCGCGTTGATGAACAGGCCGTACTTGATCACGACCGGATCGACGGCCTTGGCGACTTCGACGCCGTTCTCGACCACCGCGGGGACGCCCGCCTTGAGCTGCAGCGCCAGCTCGGAAAAATCCACTCCGCCCAGCAGAACGCCCAGGGGGGGCATCATGACATCCGCCACCAGACTTCCGACGATTGCCCCGAAAGCTCCGCCCAGGATCACGCCGACGGCCATGTCGACGACGTTGCCGCGCATCGCAAAGGCCTTGAACTCGCTGATGATTCCCATTGAGTCAGTCTCCCTTGTTCACCCCCGGTCGACGGGGGAAAGGTTAGCCAAATCCCGTGCCACGCGCGGGGCGGATGTTCAGGCGCTGCGCGCCGGGCCATCGAACAGGCCGAGCTGCCCGTGTTCGCTCGGCGCAGCGGGCCTGACGAAGCCCCTGGAAGACAGCGGCGAAACGGCGGCGTTGAGCCCGTAGCGACGGGCAAAGACCTCGAAGGTGCGCCCGATCTGGGCGGCGATCTCGCCCTCGCCGCGCATCCGCGACCCCCACGCGGCGCTGTAGAGCCGCCCGCCGCGCGTGCCGCGCACCAGGCCTTCGACCTTCTCTGCCCGCTGCGGAAACTCGCGAGCCAGCCATTCCTCAAAGATCCCCTTGTTCTGCCACGGAAGGCGGAGCAGGACGTAGCCAGCACCCGTGGCCCCCGCCGCCGCCGCGGCCTGCAGCAGTGCGGGCATCTCCATGTCGTTGACCCCCGGGATGATCGGGGCGGTCATGACGACGACGCGGACCCCGGCGGCCGAAAGTTCGCGCATGGCTCGCAGGCGCTCCTTGGGGGATGCCGCTCGGGGCTCCATGGTCGCCGAGAGCCGCGCATCGAGGGTGGTGAGGCTGATGGCCACCTTGGCGGTATCGCGCGAGGCCATGTCCGCGAGGATGTCGAGGTCGCGCAGGACGAGGGTGCTCTTGGTCACGATGGAGAGCGGCTGCCCGCAGTCGCGCATGACTTCGAGGCACGCTCGCGTGATGCCGAGCCTGCGCTCGATGGGCTGGTAGGCATCGGTGATGCCGCTGAGCATGATGGGCTCGCCGCGCCAGCCGGGCCGGGAGAGTTCGGCCCGCAGCAGGTCGGGGGCCTCGGTTTTGCAGTAGATGCGCGTCTCGAAATCCAGCCCGCTGGAGAGCCCGAGGTACTCGTGCGTGGGGCGGGCGTAGCAGTAAACGCAGCCGTGCTCGCAGCCGCGGTAGGGGTTGAGCGTCCACTTGAAGTTCAGGTCGGGGGAGTCGACGGCGTTGATGATCGTCCGCGTGCGGTCGCGGAAGTAACGGGTCTCGATGCGGGGCTGGAGCGGCGCCGCGTCGGGCGTGCCGGGGTCGGTCGCGAGTTCGACCTGCTCGTGGATCAGATCATCCGCGCCGCCGCCCGCGGGCAACTGGGCGAGCGAGATGGTCTCGAATCGGCTCGCCGGGTTGACGGCCGAGCCTCGGCCGTGGACCCGCTGGCCCAAGGAGCCGCCCGCCGGGCCGAGGCCGTTGGCGGTGGTGGCGGCGCGGCCAGCTTCGTGTTCGTATTGTGTACGCATAATACCAAACAATACCCGTATTTCGAGCCCGAGCAACCCGTGCGCTACCATCGGCGGACGTTTTTTCGAGGAGAGACCCGTGACACGATTCGTCCGCGCCATGGCGCTTGTGCTTGGCCTTGCCGCCCCCGGTCTTGGCCAGGACCGCCAGGATGTCACGTTTTCCATCAATCAGACGACCACGTTTGGCCAGTCGGTCTTCGTGCTCGGTGATTTGCCGGAGCTTGGCGGCAATGACCTGCGTTTCAGCGTGAAGCTTGAGCCTTCGGCGTATCCGATCTGGAAGGCGACGGTGAGCCTGCCGGTGAACCGGGCGTACACGTACCGCTACTACATCCGCAACGATGCGGCCGGGCAGTGGGGCAACGCATCGAACGGGACAGCGCTGGGCGCGGGGCCGATCAACGGTTCGACCGGGCCCGCCGCGCTGACCCCCGCCGCCAAGACGGTGTTCTGGCACTCGTCGTTCAACCCCCCGGTGCTCTACTGGCGGTACAGCGGGAGCGGCGGCGCATACGAAGCGGTGGCGATGCACGAGGTCGGGCCCGGGCGCACCCCGGGGGAGAAGCGCTGGGTGGCGCGGGGCTTCGCATCGCCTCGGCGCTCGATCGATTTCTTCTTTGCGAACCAGGCGTTCACGCAGTTCGATCCGCCTGACAGCAGCAACTACGTGACGCCGCTGGACACCATGCTGGTGCAGGACCAGAACGTGTTCACGTACATCCCCGCCGCGGCGGTCAGCGCGGCGACCAAGCGGTACACGCTCGCGGGCACGACGCCGAGCACGTTCATCAACTCTGCCGCGATGGGCGAGACGCGGCGGTACCGCGTGATCACGCCGCGCGGCTACGACCAGCATCCCGGCCGCCGCTACCCCGTGCTGTACCTGCACGACGGGCAGAACGTCTTCGAGCCCGGCGCGTTCGGCGACTGGCTCGCCGATGAGACCGCCTCGCGCATGACGCGGCTGGGGCAGATGCGCGAGGTCATCATGGTCGGGGCCGACAACGGGCCCAATCGCTTGAGCGATTACGCAGCGCCGGACTCGGGCGGCTGGTCCAACGGCCGCTACCTGACCTTCATGCGCGATGAACTGAAGCCGATCATCGACGGGCAGTACCGCACCCTCGCGGGGCCCGAAGACACGGGGATCCTGGGGTCATCGATGGGCGGGCAGGCCTCGCTCTGGTTCGGCTGGGACGCGCCGGGGACGTACCGCCGGCTGGGGGTCTTCAGCGGCGCGTGGAACGTGTTCACCACCGGGTTTTACGACCGCGTGCGCAACCAGCCGCGGCGCGATGTGCTGCGGATCTACCTTGATTCTGGCGACAGCGGCACATCGCAGGACCTTTTCTGGACCACCGTTAACCTGCGCGACAACCTGATGAACCCGGCGCGGGCCGCAGGGTCGGGCGGGGCCTACACGCTCGAGCGCGACCTGCGCTACAACTACGGCCCGGGGCAGATCCACAACGAGGGCGCGTGGTCGCAGCGGTTGCCCAGGTCGCTGGAGTTCATGTTCCCCGCGACCGAAGCGTCCAACGAGCTCGCGGGCCTGCCCACCGCGCGACCGACCGATGTGGATGACGATGGCGACACCGATATCGATGACCTGTACGCCTGGGAACAGGGAGCCCCCGCTCCGACCTCGACACTCGATGTCGATCGAGATGGCTCGCTGGAGCTGATCGAGGATCGCGCAGCGCTGCTGGGCGCGCTCCGCAGCGCGGAGGTCGTCTCGATCTCGCAGTGAACCCGCCCCCCGCCCCGGACCCCGGGGGGTGTGGGCCGTCGGTTGCCCAACCGATACTGAATGCAACCGGTGCTCCGCTGCGGCGGTAGGAGATGTCACGCGCCGTGACCGCGGGTGGTTGGGGCGTCATCAACGGAGGTGTCGCGTGACGAAAGCCGTGCTGCGGTCAGGGGTTGCATTTTCGCTGGTTGTTTGCGGGCTGGTGGCCGGTTCGGCCTCGATCGTGCTCGCCCAGATTCCGGCGACCGGGGAAGCCGCAGCGCAGCCCGCCGCGGCGATGGGGACATTCGAAGTGATCTCGTCATCGCGAGCCCGTGGGCTGAT
>JBIPMO010000162.1:0-6911 GCA_044369085.1 Phycisphaerales bacterium | reverse complement strand
CTGCCGCCGGCGAGGTAAAGGTTGTTGAACACGTTGCTGCGGTTGCGGGGTTTGAAGCCGCCCTTGAGGCGGCCGTGGGATGCGAGCCCGTAGATCGCGCCCCCTTCAGCGTTGTACATGCGGTCGATCATGTTGGGGGTCAGGTGCCGCTCGACGACGATACGGGACTCGAGGTCGGGCATGCCCATGCGCTTCATCTTGTCGACAACGATGGGCCGGTACCGTTCGAGGATGCCGCCCGGCCCGTGCCAATCCTGACCGGGCTTGAGGTAGGGGGTGTGGATGAGGACGTACAGGGCTTCGCCGCCCGGCGGTGCCTGGGTGTCATCGGTGCGCGATGGCGCGGCGATGTAGAGCGTCGGATCCTCAGCGGGGATGCCCTTGCGGTAGAGGTCGCCGAACTCGCTTTCGGAGGACCGGCTGAACAGGAAGTTGTGATGGAGCAGGTGGTCGTACTGCTTGCGCAGGCCGAAGTAGAAGACCACCCCGCTGCACGCCGGGGTGTATTTGGATGCGATCGAGCGCTGCTCGCTGGTCGATGCCCGTCCGCCGAGCAGGTCGCGGTAGGTCCGTTGCACATCGCAGTTGGAGACGACTGCATCGGCATCGAGCGTGCGGCCGTCTTCGAGCGTCACTCCGGTGACCTTTCCGCTCGAATCATCGTTGATCCGGCCGACCCCGACGCCGCACTCGATGCGTACTCCGAGCTCGCGGGCCAGTCTTTCGAGGGAGCGAGCGACCATGCGCGTGCCCCCCATCGCGTAGCAGCAGCCGTGATCGACCTGCGCCGCAGCGATGAGCGAGAGGATCGCGGGGGCCAGGAAGGGGCTGCTGCCGACGTACTGCAGGAAGTGCTCGACCATCTGCCGGGTGTGCGGCTCCTGGATCATGCCGTGAGCGGTGGCGCCGACGGTGCTGTGCAGGCGCATCGCCAGGACATCGCCGAGGAGCCCGGGCTCCTTGGGCGGCGGGCGGCGCATGACATCGCCCACACCGCCGAGGTCCTTGAAGAAAAAGACCTTCTCCGACAGGCGGTACATGCGGCGGCTGTACTCGACGAACCGGGCGTAGCCATCGCCCGCCCCGGTGCCCGGGAACTTGGCATTCAGCGAGCGGGCCAGGCGGGCAACGTCCTGCCACAGGTCGATGACGGTGCCGTCCTCGTAGAAGCAGCGCCACTGCGGGTCGAGGTTGACCAGGGTGATGTAGTCCTCGACGCGCCTGCCCGCCCGTTCGATGATCCCGCACAGCACCTGGGGGAGGGTGAGGATCGTCGGACCCATGTCGAACGTGAAGCCGCTCTCGGCGAGGATGTTCATCTTGCCGCCCAGGTGGGCGTTGCGCTCGACGATCGTGACCTTGAAGTTGTTGGAAGCGAGCTCGACGGCGGCGGCCAGACCTGCGAGTCCTCCGCCGATGATGATGACGTTGTTGGTGGGCATGGGTGGCTCGGGAATGGCTGGCTGAAGCGGGCGTGCGACTCGGGAGCGGTCGGAATCGGAGGCCCGGTCGGGCTAGGAGCGAGTCGGGTGGTGGTGGGCGCTCTGGGCCGGCGTTTCGATGATGCGGTCACGGTTCGATGGGTGCGCGTAAGAACGATGCGGAGAACCGGCTGCGAGTTGGTCCGCCGGTGCAGAGCAGAGATCGGAAGTCTGCGAAAGTGATCGGGCGGGACCGCGGCCGCCGAAGAGCCACCTGAGCATGCTCGCCATCTTGCGGAGGCCCGCTGCATCCGGTTCGCGCGTCGGCGGCCTGAGCAGCCTGCTCGTGCTGGTGACTGTGACAGGTCGGGTCATCGCGAGCAATCCCTCGCGACCGCGGCTTGCCCCCCAGCCCGAGAGTCCGCGCCCCGCGACGAGCGTGCCCGGGTGGCCAGCGGGGATGACGGCATCGTTGATCGTCACTAGCGCCGACGCGAGTGAGGCTGCGAGCGTGCTCGCTCTGGCGGTCGAACGGGTGAAGATGCTGGTCGCCAGATGCTGATCACAGGCGCGGTGGATCGCGAGCGCCTCATCGACCGATGCGCAGCGGACGATGGCGACCGCGGGCCCGAAGTGGCGACCCTCGACCAGTCGCGAGCCCGACGGGCAATCGACAATCGCCAGAGGACGCAGCGTGCGACCGTGATGCGGTTCGAGCACACCGCTGAGCGAGCGACCGCCATCACGGACGGCCTGCGCGGCCTGCTCGTAGGTCTCGCGAGCGGCCTGCTCGCTGATGAGTTTCCGCGGGGCCGCGCCCGCGGCCAGCGGCGCGAGGGCCGCGATGAACCGGTCGTACACCTCGCCGATGACCAGCACACGGCGCGGGGCCATGCAGGTCTGCCCGGCGTTCATGGTCACGGCGGACCAGATGGAACGGGCCGCGAGGGCGGCGTCGGCATCGTCGAGCACGATCGCGCTGTCGCGCCCCGAAAGTTCGAGCGTGGTCGGCGTCAACTGGTCGGCCGCCACCGCCGCGATGGCCCGGCCGACGCTCGTCGAGCCGGTGAACACGATGTGGTCGAACTGGTTCTCGGCGAGCAGGCGTGCCCCGGCTTCGCGCGTGGCTTCGACCCAGCGCAGCGTTCCCTCGGGCAGCCCGGCTTCGATGGCCATGCGCAGGAGAGCGGCCTGGGTCCGCGGGGTGTTCTCCGACGGCTTGACGACGACGCTGTTGCCCGCGATGAGCGCCTGGACCAACTGGATCCCAAGGAGTTGAACCGGGTAGTTCCAGGTGGCGATGATCGCGATGCGGCCGAGCGGCTCGCGGCGCTCGATCACGCTGACGCCCAGGCCGAGCATGCCGCCGCCCCCGACGCGGCGCGGTTTGAGGATGCGTTCGGCCTGCTTCTCGTGCCAGCGGCAGGCGGCGAGCAGGGTCAGCACGTCGGTGGTCATGGCCTCCCACCGGGGCTTGCCGACCTCTTGCGCGATCATCTCGCAGAGCGGGTCGATCGAACCGGCGAGCAGGGTGCGGAATCGCCCGAGCCACTCGAGGCGCTGCCGAAGTGTGCTGGTCGCCCAGAGGTTTCCCTCGTTCCGTGGCATCGGGACGAGTATACGCTCGGAGCCCGTGAAACTGAGAGGTTGTTCGCGTTGTGCCATGCCACTTTCCGTGCGGTGAATCCGGCCGGGGGGGCGGGTCGAAATCGACGCGGGTGCTATAGGGATTCTGCGCGACCGCGGCATTGATTCGTCGGTCCGGGCGTCTCCGATGCATTCATGGTTGAATACTCCCACCCGCATGAGGAGCGACGCGGGAGCCTTTCTCATGGAGCCGAGGTTCATGGCGATCAGGGGATCATCAGGGCGAATGAACGGGCCGGGGTCATCGCCCAGCGTCGCCGTGATCGGTGCGGGGCCGGGGGGGCTGGCCTCGGCGATGCTGCTGGCCGCCGCGGGCTGCCGCGTCACCGTGTACGAGGCGGTCCCATCGGTTGGCGGGCGGACCAGTCGGATCACGCTCGCGGATCCGGACGATGCGGGGCGGCGGTACCAGTTCGATCGCGGCCCGACGTTTTTCATGATGCCGTTCGTCCTTGAGGAGATCTTCGCTGCCACCGGGCGCCGGCTGACGGACTACGCCCACTGCCAGCGACTGGACCCGATGTACCGGCTGATCCATGGTCAGCGCGGCGGCGAGCCCATCGTGCTCGACACCACCCAGGACATCGCTGAGATGGCCCGGAGGATCGCGGCGATCGAGCCCGCGGATGGGCCGGCGTTCGAGCGGTTCATCCTGGACAACCGCTCGAAGCTCGCGCGGATGACCCCGATCCTCCGCAGCCCGATCCGGAGCGTGCTTGACCTGCTGAACTGGGATGCGCTCAAGGCGGCACCGACGATCAACCCTCATCAGTCGCTCTACAAGCACCTGTGCGGATACTTCAGGAACGACCACGTTCGCCTCTCGATGTCGTTCCAGAGCAAGTACCTGGGGATGAGCCCCTACGAATGCCCGAGCCTGTTCTCGATTCTGCCGTTCATCGAGTACGAGTACGGGATCTGGCACCCGATCGGCGGCTGCAGCGCCCTGACGAGCGGGATGGCGGCCGCGGTGACCGAGATGGGCGGGGAGGTCCGGACGGGTTCGCCGGTGTCTCGGGTGTTGTTCGAGGGCAAGCGGGCCCGCGGCGTGGAAGTCGGCGGGCAGCGGATCGCGCACGACCATGTCGTGATCAACGCGGATGCGGCGTGGGCCATCAAGCACCTGATCCCCGAGAGCCTGCGCCCCCGCGATACGGACGCCGCGATCGATGCCAAGCGCTACTCGTGCAGCACGTTCATGCTCTATCTGGGCGTGCGCGGCGAGGTCGACCTGCCGCACCACACGATCTATGTGTCGGCCGACTACAAGAACAACATCGATGACATCGCGGTCAGGGGCACGCTGTCGAGCGACCCTTCCATGTACATCTGCAACCCGGCGAGAGCGGACCCGAGCATGGCGCCGGCCGGAGATTCGGCGCTGTACGTGCTCGTGCCGACGCCGAACACCGGCTCCGGGATCGACTGGCAGCGCGAGCGCGACGGGCTGCGACGCAAGGCCTTCGAGCAGATGGAGCGGGTGTTCGGGCTGCGCGATCTGGAATCGCGCATCAGGGCCGAGATGGTGCTGACCCCCGATGACTGGCGGGCAGCGAACATCAACTTCGGGGCGACCTTCAGCCTGGCGCACACCCTTTCGCAGATGCTGCACAAGCGTCCGCAGCACCGGCTCCGCGATGTCGACAACGTCTGGCTGGTCGGTGGGGGCACCCACCCGGGGTCGGGGCTGCCGGTGATCTTCCTGTCGGCACAGATCACCTCGCGGCTTCTGCTCAACGAGGCCGGGCTCGCCTATCCTGCATTCGCGTCCGGTCGGGTCAGGCCTGCAACGCCCGCGGCCGCATCCGAACCGGCAGGAGCCGTGGCTTGAGCGCAACAGACATTCAGCGGATGCTCGCCCACGCGATGACCAACGCGGGGAGCTCGCTGCTCGACCTTTCCAACGAGCGGCCGACGCTCGCTGTTTTCCTGCGCTTCTCCGGTTGCCCGTTCTGTCTTGAGGCGATGCACGACATCAAGCAGAAGCGGCTCGCGCTCGAATCCAAGGGCGTGCAGGTCGTGTTCGTTCATATGATGACCGAGACCGAGGCTCGGCCGCTCTTTGAAGCCAACGGGGTCGGCGAGATCCCCAGGATTTCCGATCCGGATCGGCGGCTCTACGATGCGCTGGGGCTGAAGCGGGGGAATCTGTGGCAGATCATGGGCCCGTTCGTCTGGTTCCGCGTGATGCAGGCCGGGCGCATCGGCAAACGCATCGGCCGAGCGGTGGGGGACATGTGGCAGATGCCCGGAGTATTCCTGATCGACAAGGGCAAGGTGACCGCGTCGTACCGGCACCCATCGCAGGCGAGCCGGCCCGATTATGAAGGGATCGCGTGCCCGGCGCGGCCGATCCCAGCATCCGCCGGATGAGTTCCGCCGAATGATCTCCCGCTGCTCTCGGGGAGTCTCCGAGGTCTCGAGTGTTTCTTATCCCGTTCCTCATTCTGCCTCACGAGCGTGGGCCTGGCCCACTGAAGGATCGACCGATGTCCACAAACACCATTCTTGCACTCGCCGCTTCCGCTGTGTTGGCGCTGGTCCTCGCTCGCGTCTGGGCGGGCGAAAAAGCTCAGTCGAGCGATGCCGCTCCGACCGTGGCACCGGCCGGGCAACTCGCCGATCCGGCGGTGCTCCACACCCTCGGGGTGCCCAAGGTCGAGCGTGTGGGGGGCAACATGGAAATCCAGGCCGAGCGTCGCGGCGAGAACTTCTACTGCGGGACCGCCAAGATCACGACGCCCCTGCCCGAGGGCTACCCGCCGCCGACGCCCCCGGGCGCGATCGAGATCAAGGACTATCCGCTGGTGCGTCGCGCGCAGGTGACGAGCACCGGCAGCGTGAACTGGGGGATGAACGGGGCGTTCTGGCCGTTGTTCCGCCACATCCAGCGCCGCGACATCGAGATGACTTCCCCCGTCGAGATGGACTACAAGGGCCTCGAACCGGACGCGGAAAGTCGCCCGGAGTCGTGGACCATGTCCTTCCTCTACCGCCGCGTGGACCAGGGCCCAACCGGGCCCGATGGCAAGCGCGTCGAAGTGGCCGACCTGCAGCCGATGACCGTCGCATCCATCGGGTACCAGGGCGAATATTCGCTCTCATGGGTGACCGAGCACCTCAAGAAACTGACGCTCTGGCTGGAACAGAACGAAGCGACGTGGGAGCGCATCGGCGAACCTCGCGCGATGTTCTACAACGGCCCGGAAGTTTCGGGCAAACGCAAATGGGCCGAGGTGCAGGTGCCGGTGCGTCGCCGAGAGAATGCGCCGGCGGAACCGGCGGCGGGCGAGGCCAAGGTCACGGCGACCAACGACTCGGTTCCGCCCGGTACGGGCGGCGCGTGCACGCCGGTCCCGCAGGAGTGATCTGGAGTTCAGCAAATTTCGGATCGGCCCCATGACGCAGCAACACTGGCTTCTTCTGCTGACCCATGCGTTCGCCACGCTCTTCATGACGGGGCTGATCTGGGTGATCCAGATCGTTCACTACCCGCTCATGGCGCGGGTCGGCGCTGATGTGTTCATCGCCTACGAGCAGGAGCACATGAACCGGATCACGCTGGTGGTGGGGCCGGCCATGCTCGTGGAGCTCGTCACCGCGGCGCTGCTGCTGCTCTGGACACCGCCCGGTTTGCCGCGGTGGATGGTGCTGGCCGGGTTGGCGATGGTTCTGGTCCTGTGGTTGAGCACAGCGCTGGTGCAAGGGCCGATGCACGTCCGGCTCGCGCGGGGCTATGACGCGGAGTTGATCGGGCGACTCGTGGCGACGAACTGGCTGCGGACCATTGTGTGGACGGCGCGAGGCGTGCTCTCACTCGGGATGATTTATGCGTTGGTGCGT
>JBIPMO010000160.1:0-6921 GCA_044369085.1 Phycisphaerales bacterium | reverse complement strand
TATGACAGCAACGCGTTCCAGCGCTTCACGACGAGTTCGCGCGAGCTGACGGAGGCGAACTGGCGGCTGGCGACGGAGATCGCTCGACAGCAATCGATCAGCGAGCTGAAGGCGCTGCTGGACCTGGGGCTGGTCAGCGAGGACACGCTCGCCGACCGCCTGTCGGCGTCATCGGGGCGTGGCCGCTGGCGAGCCGAGGGCGAGCAGGGGGTTCCCAGCACGGATGTGCCGCAGCAGTTCATGAGGCTCGCGGGGGTGCTGGTGCTCGATGATGGGGTGGAGGGGGCGAGCGGTGGGCCGCGGCTGGTGGTGTCTGACCCATCGGATCATTTCACGCTTTCATCGCTGCTCTCGCGATTCGGGCCCGGCGCTGATGTTCGGATCGGGACGCAGAAGGAGATCCTGAAGTTCCTGGATGAGCAGGCATCGGCGGGCCCCGGCGCGGCTGCGGCTGCTTCGGCGGAGGAATCGCTGGATGTTTCATCCGAGCTCTCGCAGCTCCGCGACATGGCGAGCGAGGCGCCGGTGGTGCGGTTTTTCAACCAGACCGTCGAGCGGGCGATGGAGCTCGGGGCGAGCGACATTCACCTGGAGCGGTTTGACCGCCGCGTGTCGCTGCGGTTCCGTGTCGATGGGATCCTGATCGATCAGCCGCCGCCGCCGCCGCGGCTCTATGACCCGATCCTGTGCCGCATCAAGATCATGTCGAACCTGGACATCGCCGAGCGGCGGCGGTCGCAGGATGGCCGCATCCCGATGCGTCTGCGCGGGCGGACGGTGGACCTGCGCGTGTCGATCGTGCCGACGATGTACGGGCAGGACACGGCGATCCGCCTGCAGGACCGGCAGAAGCTCGCCGAGATCGACCTGGCCGAGCTGGGCTTTGCGCCCCAGCACGTGACGCGGCTGGTCGAGGTCGCCAACAAGAGCCACGGCATCCTGCTGATCACGGGGCCGACGGGGTCGGGCAAGACGACCACGCTGTACGCGCTGCTGCGGCGGCTGGTCACGACCGAGCTCAAGATCATCACGGTCGAGGACCCGGTCGAGTACGCCATGGACGGGGTGAACCAGATCCAGGTGAACAACCAGATCAACCTGTCGTTCGGGAACACGCTGCGCAACGTGCTGCGGCACGATCCGGATGTGATCCTGATCGGCGAGATCCGCGACAAGGAGACCGCCGAGATAGCGTTCCAGGCCTCGCTGACGGGCCACATGGTGCTGAGCACGCTGCACACGAACGATGTGCCCGGGACGTTCGTCCGCCTGGTGGACATGGGGGTCGAGCCGTACCTGGTGAACGCGGCGGTCGAGGCGGTGACGGCCCAGCGGCTGATCCGCAAGACGTGCACGACCTGCCGGAACCAGCCGCCGCGGCGCGAGGGATGCAAGTCGTGCAACGGGATCGGGTACCGCGGCCGCGTGGCGGTGATGGAGTACTCGGGGGTCACGCCCGAGGTGAAGCGCTGCATGATCCAGGGGGCCGATGAGCGGCTGATCCGTGAATCGCTGCTGCGGGCGGGGTACCTGCCCATGCGGGCCGAGGCCCAGCGGCTGATCGATGAAGGCGTGACGGATGAGGCCGAGGTGGTGCGGGTGCTCGGCGCGGTCGCGCCGGTCGAGGAATCGCACGTGGGGGCTCATGCGCCGCGGGGGTGAGGGTTGAAAGGGCCAAATGGCAAAGGGCCAAATGGCAAATGAAGGCAGCACATCGGTCGTCGGCGTTCCCCGGATGATTTGCGATTTGGCCATTTGTTCTTTGGCACTTTCCTCATGACCCGCTTTGCCTACACCGCCGTTCCACTCGCCAGCGCCTCGGGGTCGCTGGTGGCTGGGCGCGCTGAGGCGCTGGATGAGGGGGCGTTGCGAGCGGACCTGCGGAAGCAGGGGCTGGTGGCGATCGAGGTCCGGCCCGTCAGCCTGGTCGATGCTCTGCGCTCGTTTGGGGCGCGGGATCGGCTTCGGCGGTCCGATGCGGCGTGGTTCTTTCAGACGCTGCGGCTGCTGCTGGCGGGGTCGGTTCCGATCGAGGGCGCGCTGGGGACGATGACCGAGCTGGCGCCCGGCCCGCGTCTGAAGCGGGTGTGCGCGGACGTTCGGGAGAAGGTGCGTGGCGGCTCGTCGCTGGCCGATGCGGTCGCGGCGATGCCCGGGCTGGCGCCGGCGCAGCACATCGCGCTGCTCCGGTCGGGGCACGAATCGGGGCGGCTGGCGCATGTGGTGGCGTTGATCGACACATCCGTGGCCACGAGCGAGAAGATCCGGCGCACGGTGACGAGCCGCCTGATCTACCCGATCATCCTGCTGGTGGTGGCGATTCTGGCTGTGTGGTTCCTGGCGACGTTTGTGATCCCCCGGTTCGCCGAGACGCTGTCGGAAATGGGCGGGCAACTGCCGCTCTCGACGGCGATCACACTCCATGGCTCGAGGCTGGCGATGTGGGTGATCCCTCCCTTGCTGATTCTTGCGGTTGGGGCGTGGCTGGGGCGTGGAGCGCTGATCACGCCCGGGATGAAGGCCAGGCTGTCGCGGCTGGTTCTGCGGCTGCCGATCGTCGGCCCGCTGGTGTGGCACGGGCAGGGGGCGGTGGTGGCGGATGTGCTGGCGACGATGGTCGAGGGCGGGGCGGATGTGATCAAGGGGCTGGATCAGGCGTACGAGGTGATCTCGTCGCCCGCGGTGGCAACGCGGCTGGGGGCGGCCCGCAAGGAGGTCCGTGAGGGAGCGGATCTTGGTCAGGCGTTTGCTCGGCATGGGGTGCTGCCGCCGCTGCCCGGGGCGGTGTTGCAAGTTGGCGTTCGTGGTGGAGATCTTGTCGGCGGGCTGCGTCGAGCGAGCGAGCAGTGCGTGGGGGCCCAGCAGCAGCAGACTGAGCGGCTGCTGACGCTGCTCGAACCGGCGGTGATCATTTTCATGGCCGGGGCGGTGGCGTGGGTCGCATATTCGATGGTGATGGGTATGCTGGCGATGAACGATCTTCGCGGGTTATAGCGATGTACCCGGGCCCTCCCGGGGTTCGAGCCCGCCCGCGGCGAAAGGATGTCCATGCGCGATCTCTGCCGATCGACGATCCGAAGCACGATGCTGGTGATGACCTGCGCTGGCGCAGCGGTTTCCGTGGCGCTGAGCGGGTGCGCGAAGCGCACGGTGATCGCCGAGCCGCCTCCGATCGGTTACACGGCCCCGGAGCCGCTGGATCCCGTGCTCCGCCCGCTGACCGAGCGGATCAGCGGGTCGCAATCTGATGGCGCTTCGGCCCCGGAGGTCATGTCGCGTCGCAGGTTTGATGCTCCCAGACGCGATGCATCTCCGGCGACGGGTGAGGCCGGCGGCGACGCCCCGGTGGCCGAGCAGACGATCAAGGTCCAGTACTCGGCCAGGAGCGCGGAGATCGCGGATGTGCTGAACGTGCTGCTGAAGCAGTACCTGCAGCAGGACTACGTGCTGGACCCGAAGGTGACGGGGCAGGTGACGCTCGAGATCGATGCGGACCTGACGCGGCGCGAGATCGCGGATCTGGTGGGGATGCTGGCATCGGCGTTCAACTGGACGCTGGAGCAGCGCGACAACGTGACATTGATCCGCCCCGGTGCCTCGATGCCGCGCGTCGCCAGCGCGCCGGTGGTGGACGGCCGCCCGGCGTTCGCGAGCGAGCAGGCATCGGTGGGGGTGCGCCGGCTGCGCTACGCCCCGGCCGAGCAGACCGCGACGCTGCTGCGCGACATGACCAGCGAGGGCGGCAAGGTGCTGGTTGCCGGGCGGGTTCTGGTGATCGCGGATACGACGCGGCAGGTATCGCGGCTGGTGCGGCTGGTCGATGCGGTCGATGTCCCGGCGTTCGACGGCGTGGAGGTGTGGACATACCGGCTCGCGAACCGCAGGCCCGAGGACGCCGCCAAGATTCTCGAGCAGATCGCCACGGGGACGGCGATCAACTCCGCCGCCGATCCTCAGGTCGGCTTCATCGCGGTGCCCGGGACTCGGCGGCTGATGGTTTTCGCCAAGGATGCGACGCTGCAGCCGCTGGTGTTCGATCTGGTGCGAGAGGTGGACCAGCCCGTCGACGGTGAAAGCCGCGAGCGGTACATCTATCGCGTGCAGCACTACCCGCAGGCGGCGCTGCTGAAGCTGCTGCAGGATTTCTTTGGAGAGAAGATCGAGACGGCGACCGGCGCCGCCGCTGCCGCCCCGAGCGGGGAGGCCCGGATCAAACTGGTCGCGGACCCCGCGAGCGATGTGATCCTGATCCAGGCGACGCCCGCCGATTACGCCGAGGTGCTGGCGACGCTCCGCGTGCTCGACAAGCCGCCGCAGCAGGTGGCGATCCAGTCGATCATCGCCGAGGTGAGGCTCACCAACCAGTTGCAGTGGGGCGTCGAGTACTTCCTTGAGAACCAGACCAGGCTCGGGACGCTGGAGCTGACGGGTTCGACGCCGCTCACGGCGGGGTCGGTGGCGACGGGGTCGGCGTTCTTCATCGGCGGTGATGGCTTTGCGGTGATTCAGGCGCTCGACCGCGAATCGTCGACGCGGATCCTGTCTCAGCCGCGGCTGGTGGTGGCTGACCGGGCCAAGGGCTCGATCCAGGTCGGTGGCGAGGTGCCCACGATCCGCGCGAGCGAGGGGTCGGCCACGCAGACCGCGGGGACGACTGGGATTCGACAGGAGATCGAGTACCGGGAGACCGGCGTGATTCTGGATCTTGAGCCGCAGGTCAGCGAGAGCGGGACGGTGACGCTCAAAATCACGCAGGATGTCCGCGATTCGATCCCGACGACGATCCAGAATCAGCCCGAGTTCACGACGCGCAAGATCGAAACGACGGTGATCGTTCCGCACGGGAAGACGGTGCTGCTGGGCGGCATCATCAACGAGGATCTGCGCACCGGGGCCAACCGCATCCCGCTGCTCGGGCGTGTGCCGGTGCTGGGCGAGGCGTTCTCCAACAAGAGCCAGGAGAGCGAACGGTCGGAACTGCTGCTGGCGATCACTCCGCGGATCATCAGCGATCCGGCGGATCTGGCGCTCTTGAACAACCAGTTCGTGCAGAGCGTGGTGGGGATCAGGGCGCTCATGCACGAGTTCGCGGCGGACCTGCCGCCCGGCGCGATGTACGACATGGCCCCGCCGCGGCCTGAGAACCCCGAGACGCAAGTGCCGGGCCCGGCGCCTGTCGATCCGCCCGCGAACCTGCCGGTCCCGGGGGCGGGTTCGTGAAGGTGGTTGAAGCCGCTGGGTCGCGCCGGGCGTGGCCGCGGCGCGGCTTCACGCTTCTGGAAGCGGTGCTGGCGCTTGCGATCCTTTCGGCCGTGCTCGTTTCCGCTCTGGCGCTGCGGGGGCAGGCGACGGCGGCGACCGCGCGGCTGAGCGGTGCGAGGATGACCAGTCAGGCGGCCGATGAGCTGTTTGAGATGGCGACCGAGGGGCTGCTGCCCGAACCTGCGATCGACCGCGAATCATTGGCTCGCACGTGGCAGGGGATGCATCTGGGGCACGAGTATCTGCTGCGCGCGGTGCCCGTCGAGCGGGCCTCGGCGCTGCCGGATGCGATCCGAGGATCGTTGAGCGACCGGATCATCATGTACCGGTACACCCTCTCGTACGGCGGGCGTGAGACGGACTTCTTGTGGCACAGGTGAGCGCGACATCACGGCGGGGCTTCACGCTGCTGGAGCTGATCCTCGCGATCACGGTGCTCGCGACGCTGATGGCGCTCATCGCGGCGGCGTGGCGGAACGCCGGGGACTGGACGCGCGAATCCGAGGCGCAGCGGCGGGCGCTGCTGCTGCCGCGGGTGACGGATGTCGTTCGATCCCAGTGGGCCGAGCGTCGGACGAGCCTGGACCTTGATAAGCCCGGCAGCAGCATCCATGTGGGGCCGGCACGGATCGAGTTCGTGACCTCACTGCCGGTGCTTGATCGGTCGCTGCCGCTGGTGGTGGCGTCGTACATCATCGAAAGCGACGATTCCGTGGGCGCGCCCGCCGGGACGTACAGGCTGATGTACAAGGAGCAGGGCATCATCGATACGGGGGCGGCGCAGCGGTCCGAAGGGGCCGAGGCGCAGCGGGCCGGGGCCTCTTCGGCGAGCGGTGGCCCGCGTGTGCCGGGGCTGGAGGCGCCCGCACCGCGCACGACCGTGCTGCTGGGGCGCTGCACCGAGCTCGCGCTGGAGTGGTTCGACAACGGTGATGAGGCCCGGCGGGAGGCCGCGAAGCGGGCGGAGGAGCAGAGCAAACAGCAGGAATCAGCTTCGCAGGGCGGCGGGTTGTTCGATGAGGCTTCGGGGCTTGCGGAAGATGCCGCGCCCGTGGAGAAGCTCGCGCCGCCCGCGATGGAGTGGAAGGGGATCGAGAAGGTGCCCGAGCGGCTGCCGCTCGCGGTGCGGATCCGTGGTGTTCATCAAGGAGAACCATTTTCGTGCCTCATGGTCATCGGTCGTTCGCGCTGATCCTGGTGCTGCTCGCGGCGGCGGCGCTGTTCGCCGTGGCGTTGCATGTGGCGGTGACCGCGCGCGCGGGGACGGTTGAGGCTCGGGTACTCGGCGAGCGGGCGGCGGCGCTGCGCGAGGCGCGATCCGCGGCGTCGATCGTGCTCACATCGCTTGGCACCACGCCGGAGAGGTTCGCTTCCCAGTCGGGCACCAAGGCGGGCAGCAACGACGGGGATTCGCCGCCCAAGGACGATGATCAGCCCGAAGAGCCCGAGTTGCCCGCGATCATCAAGGAGTTGATCGGCAAGAACATCAAGGATGTCGAGGATCAGGCCAAGGCCGAGCAGGAGCAGCAGGACCGGCAGGTTCAGGGCGGGGGGATCTCGGGGCGCTCCACGGGTCGGCAGGCCCGGGAGCGGCTGCGCTTCACGGTGGTCCCGCCTCGGCCGGTGGTGGTGCGCGTGCGCGAGGGGGGTGTGGCGTAT
>JBIPMO010000161.1:0-6921 GCA_044369085.1 Phycisphaerales bacterium | reverse complement strand
ATTCATCGATGCCCACGACGCTGCCGGTGGCGCCGACGATCTCCGCGAGTTCGAGCGCGGCGAACCCGGGCCCGCAGCCGACATCGATCACGTTCATGCCCGGGGCGAGGCGGGCTGACTTCCACGTGGCGACGGCGAGGTCCGACCAGAGGCGGTGCTGAAAGCCCAGCCGGGCGAGTTCGGCCGCGTCGGTTCCTAGGACATATTCGGTCTGCGCCATTGAAACCCTCCACGCCCGGGCTGTGCATTGTGCCATGCGATGGCATTGGCCTACGAACCCGGCTGGTCGCTGGTTCATCGCCGGCGATGTGTTTGTGGCCCGGGCTAGCGCCGCCGCAGCGGGGGATCATCTCCGCGGAGCGGTGTGGGCCTGGCCCAGAACTTGAGTTCCTGGGTGGCTCCGGGGTTGGCGGGGTCGGGGATCCAGCCCCAGATGGCGGCTGGTCCCGCGTTGGTGCAGACGGTGGGGGGGAGCCAGTGGAACGAGAGCGGGCAGACACGATCAAGCTCGTTGCTGTTGCCGAAGTAGACCCAGGGCTGGCTGAGAGATGGAGCGCGGGAAGCGAACTCCTTCTGCCGGAAGATGTCGACGGGGATCCACTCGCCATCGGCGGGGGTGATCAGGCCTTGAGCCGGCTGCCTTGGGAGGAAGAACTCGACCCACGAGCGGAGCACGGGCCTGCCGGGCTTGAACTTCTCTGATTCGTCGATGTCGTAGCCGATCACGAGGCGCGCGGGGAGCCCCGCAGCGCGGAGGACCGCTGCGTAGAGGCATGAGAGGTCGTACATCGAGCCTCTGCGCTCCCGCGCGGACCAGGCCGCGCCGGAGACGCGGTAGCCGCTGGTGAAGCCGGCGACGGCGGTGGGTTTGCCGAGGGGATCGATGTGTCCGCCCGAGGCGCTCTCGAAGGGGGTCTCGGTCATGTTGACGTGGCCGATCGTCTCGGCGGCGAGCATTTTGGCCAGGGTGTAGGGGCCGACGCCGCGGGGGTTCCCCTTGGTCCACTTCTTGACGAGGTCTTTGACGACCTCATCCTGTGATTCGACGAAGAGCTGCGGCTCCATGCACAAGAGGAGGTCGGGGGACCAGTCGGCGGCGGGCCAGTCGCGCTGGCTTGCTCGCCGGTCATCGATCCTGGTCTCGAAAGCGGTCATGCAGATCTCGAACTGGATGCTGAGGCGCGTGGAATCGATGTCGGGGATATCGAGGATCGCGATCGAGGAGAGGCCCTGGTAGCCGCGCTCGATGCGCGGTGTGTCGTCGAGGACCTTGCCCTCGATGCGCACCGAGCCCTCGAACTTGCGTTCCTGCGAGATGCTGGAGGCGGTGTCGGGGAGGACCGGGTAAAGGATCTGCGCGCGGTCGAGACGCAGCGCCGTGGTGGGCTGGGCGATCTGGCGTGCATCGGTGCGGTTGAAGTTGAGCCCGCCGAGGGCGATCTCGACGCGGACGGTCCAATCGCGCATGGTGGCGGCATCGCGTGTCAGGACGGGGGCGTTGTCATCGGGCGGGCGGCGGCGCGATGCCTGGCCCATCATGATCGCGGCGCAGGCGGCCAGCGCGAGAAACGCTCGTGTGCGAGGGCGGCGCAGGCGCCACGGGTTCTTATCGCGGAATCGTGTTGACGCGGGCATGGGTGATGGTATGGTGATGGTGTCGATGGTGTTCTCGTGAGATTCGGACGCTCGAAAGGCATCCGGGTTCGCGGGGACTGAAAAGGGAAGTGCGGTGAAATGCCGCCGCGGACGCGCCGCCGTAACGGGTGCTGACGCGGATCCACAGGCCACTGCTCGTCGTGTTCGCCTTGAGCGAACCCGGCGCGCGGGAAGGCGGATCCGCCGAGCCCGGAGCCGGAAGACCTGCCACCGACGTGTGACCGAGGCGCCCTCGCGTATGGGGTTGCCGAGGGTGTTCCCGCGCGCTTCCCCGCGGGTCTCACTTTCGGCATGAACAGAACCCCCGCGAAGGCCTGAACCAATGGCCGGGAGCCGTCCTGCGCGATTCAGGATGAACCAACAGGGCTTCTCTCATGCGTCATGTTGCTTTTGCCTGGCTTTCCGCGGGCGTGGTGGCGGTTGCCGGGTCCGTTGCCGTCGCGGCGGTGCCGCCGTACTCGCTGGTTGGCAGCTATGAACTGCCCGCGAACACTTCGGCCTACGACGTGCTGCCCGACGGGCGGGCGGTGGCGGTGGCGGGGTCGGACATTTACGTTCAGGATGCGGCGAATGTGTCGGGGTTCACGCGGGTCGGGGCGGTCGCGCCGGGGCTGATCTCATCGTTCGGGGCTTCGTTCCTGCGGATCAGCCCGGGCGGATCGACGATCGCGGTGGGTGACAACGTGTTCGGGCCGGGGGCATCGGTGCTGACGTTCGCGCTGGCCGATCTAGACCCGGCAGCGGCGACGATGCCCGCCGTGTGGGCGAGCGACAACACCGATGCGCACTGGCTGGATGGCGACACGCTGCTGGTGAGCGGGTCGGGCTCTGCGGGGGCGGTGGTGCGCGAGATTGATCTGGGCTCGGCGACTTCGCGGGTGGTGATCGGGAACATCGGGGGCGCTTCGGGTGGCATCACGGCCGATGGCGCGTATGTCTACACCGCCAACGGGTTTGATTTCTCGCCGGGCGGATCGAGTACGGGCGAGGTGCGGGCGTTCAGCCTCGCGGAGATCGCGGCGCTCACGCCCGGCGCTGCGCTTGACTTCGAGGGTGCGGGCGTTGCGGTGGCCGATGCGCTCTCGGGGACATCGCTGGGGTTTGACCCCTTGGGCAACATGCTGATCGGCGGGGGCGATGCGTTTGGAGCGCCGCCCGATGCGGGCTACGCGGCGGTGGTGGATGGGGTGAGCATCGCGGCGGCGCTGCTGGGTGGGCCGATCGCGCCCGATAGCGCGGAGCTGCGTCTGACGCCGCGGCTCGCGAGCGATTCGTATTTCACGCGTTTCAACATCGCCACGGGCGAGTTGCTGGTTACCTACTACGACAACGGAACGTTCAGCGGCGGGCTGACGGTGTACCGCTACGCGGTGCCGACTCCGGGGATGGTCGTGTTCGCGGGGACGTGGCTCGCGTTCGCGGCGAGGCGTCGGCGGGCGTGAAACCGCGAGCGCTGACTTCGTTTGTCTCGTGTCACACTTTCGCTCGGAGCGACTGAGCATGCGATGTTTTCCAGTGATACTGGTCCTTACGCTCGCGAGCATGTGCCGCGCGGGCGATTTTGCGGATGTAGTGGTGTCGTACACCCCGGCTCCGGGGCAGTTCGTGAACAACGGGCTGTTCAACGATCCCGCTCGGGCGCTGGGGGCACCAGTGGGGGGCGGGACGTTCTCACCGCCCGAGACGCAGAAGGTTGTGAGCCTGGGCGGGTTCGGCGGCGCGGTGGTGCTGGGGTTCAGCCAGACGGTGCGCGATGACCCGTGCAATCCGTTCGGGCTGGATGCGATCGTGTTCGGCAATGGGTACTGGGTTGCGGGCAACGCCAACCGCAAGTTCGCCGAGGCTGGGGTCATCGAGATCTCGCGCGATGTGAACGGCAACGGGGTCGCGGATGATGCGTGGTTCATCATCCCCGGATCGCACGTGCCGATCGCGCCGGCGGGCACGCCCGGTGGCGTGATCGAGTCGCAGGTGTGGGACAACAACGCCGGGACCCCGGTGCCCCCGAGCAACCTGGCGTGGTACCCGGCGGGCTCGCCGGCATCGTTCACGACGATGGCGTTTGGGCTTCCATCGCTCTTTGATGTTCAGGTGCTGCAAAACCCGCTGGGGCTAGCGGCAACGCGAGAAGGGGTGTGGGGCTATGCGGATTGTTCACCCACGCTGCTGCTCGGCGACACCAACGCCGACAACACGGTTGATAGCCCATCGCTCAGCGCGGGGGAGTTCTATACATGGCCCGACAACCCGCTCGCGGTCGGAATGAGCCCGGGCAGCGGCGGGGGGGATGCGTTTGATATTGCGTGGGCGGTGGATGCGCTGACGGGGCGTCCGCCCGGGGTGCCGCTCGATGGATTTGATTTCATTCGGATCTCGAACGGGGTCAACTTTGTCGCGGGCGCGCTGGGCGAGATATCTCCGGAGATCTCGGCGGTGAGCGATGCTCGGCCTCGGGAGGAGTTCTACGACCGCACCGGCGACGGGCGGGCCACGATTGACGACCTGTACCGCTGGCACGAACTTCGGGCGGCGACCGATGCATCGGCCGATCTGGATGGAGATGGCCAGACCACCGACCGCGATCGTGGGATGATGGTTCGCTGTGTCCGCCGGGCCGAAGCCGCCGATATCGCCGTCCCCTGATCAAACTGCCATGCGATGGTCTTTGCCAACATCACGGGCATTCACGCTGATCGAACTGCTGGTCGTGGTGGCGGTGGTGTCGATTTTGATCTCGATCCTGCTGCCCGCATTGGGCAAAGCGCGGCGGGCAGCGCGGGCGACGCAGTGCGCTTCGAACATCCGGCAGTTGCAGGCTGCATTGGACCTGTACGCGAGCGATCATGATGACCGGTTCATGCCCGGGGCGGCGGGGTTCCAGACCACGAACCTTCAGCGCTGGCATGGCACGCGCGACCGCGCTTCCGAAGCGTTTGCTCCTGATCGCGGGGCGATCACGGCGTACCTTGATGATGCTCGCACGCTGGGTGATGGGACCATCGCGGCCCCGGTGCGGACGTGCCCGGACTTTGCGGCGACGCTGGATGAACTTGCAGGGCGCGGCCGCGGCTTTGAGCGTGGCTGCGGTGGGTACGGCTACAACAACGCGTACCTGGGTGTGGAGCGTGATTCGGTGAACTCCAATACATCGGTCATCATCGGTGATGAGGTGGGCGCGCGGCGCGGGATGGTTCAGGCCCCGGTGTCGACCGCGGCCTTTGCGGATGCAGCGCTGGCCGAGGAAATGCTGATCGAGTATTCGTTCATCGAGCCGCCGCTTTGGCCCGAGTATCCCGAGTATCGGCCGGATCCGAGCGTCCATTTCCGCCACGGGGGCCGGGCGAGCGTGGTGTGGCTCGACGGGCACGTTTCTTCTGAATCGCTCTCGTTCACGCAATCGAGCGGGGTGTACACGGCGGACCCGCGTTCCTATACGATTGGGTGGTTCGGCGATGTCTCGTCGAACGGGCTCTTTGACCTCCGCTGAGGATGCCTCGCGAGGGAACAGGATGTTCATGGTCAGCCGCTGCGTCTGTGTGGACTTGAGCTTCGAGCACCTGCTCGCGTTGCACCGCGAGCATGGGTGGGATCTCGAAGCGCTGAAGCGCGAGACGGGGTGCTGCGGGGGCTGCACCAACTGCGAGCCATACATCCGGCTGACGCTGCGGACGGGGGAAACTTCGCACGCGGTGCTGTCGCCGCGCGAGGTGGCGGCGGCGATGCGGGAATAGGCGAGTGTTCACGACGGGTTGTGCTCGCCAGCGCATCCTTGCGCGGGGCCGTCGGTACACTCTCCGCCTTGCCTATCCGGACATCCCAGGAGCCACGCATGCTTCCCACGTTTCGCTCTGCGTTCGTCCCGCTCGCACTGATTCTGGTCGCCGGCGCTGCCGCTCCCGCGGTGGCTGACCGCCCCAAGGGGCGGTCACCTGATGCGGCGATGCTGCAGTACCCGGATGTGTCGGCGACGGACATCGTGTTCGTGTACGCGAACGACCTGTGGCTGGTTTCTCGCGAGGGCGGCGTGGCCCGGCCCGTCGCTTCGCCGGCGGGGCGTGAAACGTTCCCCAAGTTCAGCCCGGATGGGCAAGCGATCGCCTTCATCGGGAACTACGAGGGGAACCGCGATGTGTACACGATCGCGCTGGCGGGCGGGTTGTCTGCGCGGGTGACGCATCACCCTGCATCGGAGGTGGTGACCGACTGGTCGCCCGATGGTCGCGTGATCTACTACGCGGGCGGGCAGAACGGGCTTGCTCGGCAGGAGTCGGTGTTCCTCGCGAAGCCCGAAGGGGGCATGCCCGAGCGGCTGCCGGTGCCGTACGGGACCACGGCGACGATCTCGCCCGATGGCACGACACTCGCCTACACGACGCACACGCACGACTTCCGCACGTGGAAGCGGTACCGCGGCGGCTGGGCCACGGACATCTGGCTCTTCAACCTGAAGGACCGCACCAGCCGGAAGATCACCGACTGGGAGGGCACCGACACCACGCCTATGTGGGCGCCGGGCGACAACACGACGCTGTACTACCTGTGCGACGACGGTGCTTCGCATCGCGCCAACATCTGGTCGATCAACACCAGGTCGGGCGAGCGGCAGCAGGTGACCGACTTCTCGGAGTACGACATCAAGTGGCCCTCGATCGGGCCCGGCAAGAACGGCAAGGGCGAGATCGTGTTTCAGAACGGCCCGGATCTGTACCTGCTGGACCTGTCGAACAACAAGCCGCGGAAGGTCGCGGTCACGATCCCGGGCGACCATCCGACGCTGCGCGACCAGATGACCGACTTCTCCAAGGTGCTGATGGGCTTTGACCTGTCGCCCTCTGGAAAGCGTGTGGTCGTGAGCGCTCGTGGTGATCTTTGGAGCCTGCCCGCCGAGCAGGGGGTGACGCGGCGGCTGACTTCAACGGCGGGGGTGGCCGAGCGGGATGGATCGATGTCTCCCGATGGCAAGCGCATCGCGTACCTGTCTGATGCGACGGGCGAGTACGAGATCTACCTGACCGATCTTGAGGCCAAGACCGCTCCGGTGCGCCTGACCGAGACCAACGGCGGCGGTGGGTTCAAGTACATCAAGGCGTGGTCGCCTGATTCCAAGCACATCCTGTTCACCGACAAGACCGGCGCGTTCTTCATCCATTCGCTGGGCGGCAAGGACCACGACGGTTCGGAGCCGGGGACGACCAAGCAGATCGCCAAGGAGCTGTGGTCGAACCAGACGCCCGCGGCGTGGTCGCACGATTCGGCGTGGATCGC
>JBIPMO010000013.1:0-20111 GCA_044369085.1 Phycisphaerales bacterium | reverse complement strand
ATTCGCATAGCAGCGCGCGTGCGCGCGAGCCGCCAGCGCCCGCACCCGGGCCCGGCTCGTCGGCCCGGCACGCGAGACCAGAAAGTCCGCGGTCTGGATCACCGTACGGATGTCGCCCGCCGCGTGCAGACGCAGCTGCTCCGCCAGTTCAAGCAGTTCCGCGTCGCTGGTCGCGGCCCTGGCCTTCGCCAGCACCTCCTCAGGATGAGGAAGAGCCCCGCTCATTCCACACCGCCCCCGACGCGAGGCAGCGAAACCACCACGGTCGACTCCGCTGACTCGATCCGCATCTCGTACTCACCCGGCTCGACGCACAGTTCAAACGAACCATCAGCCCCCGGCTGCGTCCTGGTCGACGCCCCCGTCACCCGCTCTGTCACGCTCAGCGTCGCAACCACACCTCCGCCCCCGCCCGCGCCCCCTTGGACCCCGCGCACGTCGCCCGTCAGCCAGTACCGATCGTCCCCTGACTGATCGGGCGCGATCCGCAGATCGACTGCACCGCCATCCCATTCGTACCGAACCAGCCGATGACTCGGCCCGCCGCGATACCCCAGCGCCAGCTCCGGCGCCCGGAAACTGTCGAACACAAGCGTCGACACAACCTCGCGGATGCGCCCCGCCACCCGCTCGAGCGCCGAAGGCTCTCGCGCCGGCAGCAGACCCCGCAGCCGCGCGAGCTGCGCCTCGCTGACCCCGAGAAGCGCCTCGCTGTCACGGACCTCGGGAAGATCCCGCAGCATCCGCCCCAGGCTCTCCAGCGCCCGCGCCACCTCCGGCTGACCACGAACCCGATCAATCTCCGCGGTTTGATCGGGCGTCGCTTCCCCCAGCAGGTACGCGAGCAGCACTTCACGTTGTGGGCTTTGGTTCGTCACGGCACTCCACCAGTGATGGGTGATCCGAACGGAAATACACGATGAGCGAAAAAAATCTTGTCCCCGCGGGAAATCAGCCCGCGCCCCCCGGTCCCCCCGCCTCTTCCAGCAGTTCTGCCAGTTTCGCCAGGCAGCGCAGCCGCGTCGGCCCGATGCTGCCCACCGGCATCCCCAGCGCCTCCGCCAGCGACAGGTACTCGGGCGTCCGCCTCTGCATGTACAACGCCTCGATCAGCCGACGGCACCGCTCCCCCAGCCCCTCCATCGCGCGCAGAACCTCGTCCAGCCGCTCGGCCCGCTCCGCCGCCTCCAGATACGTGCCTTCCTCCGCCACAGGATCGTGCGACATCCCGCGGCCGGCACGCCTGCTCGCCGCCCGACGAACCCGGCCGGCCTCGCGCCGCGCCGTCGTGCCGATCCAGAACCGCAACGCGCCCGGATCCTTCACCTGATGCAGGCTGCGCGTCAGCGACAGAAACACCGACTGCGCCACATCGTCGCACTGATCCTCGCGCAGCCCGAACGCACGGCTGATCGAGTACACGAGCCGCGCATAATGATTAACCAGCGACGCCCAGGCCCGCTGGTCGCCCTCGATGCAACGCCGAACAAGATCCTCTCCCGAATCTGTCACAGGCGGAGTGTACGCGGACCTGTTCCCGCAGTTCTAAGCAGTCGGCGAGTCGGTCAAGCGATGCTTGGGCTTCTCCCTGGTTCAGTACCAACCGCATGGTGAGTCAGTCGTTGGCCGTAGCAAGTTCGGGCGCATGCCGGGCCGAGCGGGCGGTGCGGCTGCTCGGTTTGGTACATTCCATCACGACACTCCGCCCGAAGCTCGAGGTGTGAAATGACACTGGCCCTTGAAGGCGCACTGCCAGACCGAATCTCGTTGAACTCAGGAGGAGCCCGCATGCCCGCGGCCAGCAGACATTCACCCGGTGAAACGTGCGGCTGCACAGGCCGCTCGCTCGGCTTTGCGGCAACGGTCCTCATCTTCGCGGCGTTCGTGTTCATGGGCGGCTGCTCATCCGCGCCGGCGATGACGCACACGGGCTTTCTCAGCGATTACTCGTCGCTCCGCGAGGTCTCGCCTCAGCGGGTGAGGTACGTCTCCAACGACCTCGCGAGCTACCGCTCGTTCTTGGTCGATCCCGTGCAGATCCTCTCACAAAGAGGCCAACTGTCCGCGGCGGACCGGGCCGAGATAGCCTCCTACTTTCGTTCTTCGTTCATCGGGGTGCTTCGGGGGCGAGGGCTTGAGATCGCTCAAACACCGGGCCCCGGAGTCGCTCGTGTACGTCTGGCGCTCACGAACGTTCAGGAGTCCACCTGGTGGATGAAGGTGCATCCCGCATCCAGCCTGAGCGGTGCCGGCCGAGGCGGAGCGTCCATGGAGGGCGAGGTGGTCGATTCCGTGTCCGGAAAGCAGTTGGCCGCAGTGGTTCAGTCCGGAGTGGGCAGCCAGTTCACAGCGTTCAACTACTCCACGGTGGCGGACATCAAGTCAACGATCGACGAATGGGCGAAGATTGCGGCCGAGCGGCTGGACGATCTGCGGAAAGGGACCACCACTCGATGAGCAACAACAATGATCACCCAGCATTCGCGCCACGCTGGGCGTCGCGAGCGGCTGGGAGCTTGAGAGCCGTCGCGGTCGTTGTGGCCGCGGCGCTCGCGGGCTGCGCATCAAGCGAGCGGGAGCAGTTGAGCGAGGCGAGGCTCAATGAACTGGCCGCGCAGGACAGCGCGCAGTGGCAGCAAGAGTTCCACGACGCTGTAGGCCGCCTGATGGCGCGGACCGAACGGGAGGTCGATTCGGCGACCAGCGCCGCGCCCGCCACCCTTGACATCCTGGCTCTCACCGGCGGGGGCGACTACGGCGCGTTCGGTGCGGGCGCACTGGTCGGGTGGGGTCAAGCTGCCGATCCGGCCTGGCGAAGGCCGGACTTTGACGCCGTGACCGGCGTGAGCACCGGCGCGATGCTCGCACCATTCGCGTACGTGGGCACCGATGAGTCGTGCGCGTACGTCGAGAACTTCTACCGCAACCCTCAGAAGGACTGGGTGAAAGAGCGGGGCATTCTGTTCTTTCTCCCGAGCAATGCGTCGTTCATGACGATCCCCGGGCTTGATCGCGACCTCAACAGCGCGATGGCCCGCCAGTTCGTGGAGAAAATCGCCGAGCGGTCGCGGAGCGGCAAGTTGCTGGCAATCACGGCCACGAACCTCGATCTCGGCCGGCAGCGAGTGTGGGATGTCGGCGCGGCGGCGGAAGCCGCGGTGGCGTCCGGTGATTACTCGAGGCTCGTCAAGTTCATGTTCGCCTCGTCGGCGATCCCCGCGGCGTTCCCGCCGGTGGAGATCGACGGGTTCCTCTACGCCGACGGCGGGGTGAGTGCGAACGTTTTCCTGCGGCTTGATGTGACTTCACCCGACGCCATGCTCCCCCGTTGGTGGAAGGCGCACCCGGGCAAACCGATGCCGAAGGTGCGGTACTGGATCATCGTCAACAATCAGCTCAAGCAACCGCCCAAGACGGTCCAACCCAAGTGGCCTTCGGTGATCGCCCCGAGCCTCGCCACTGCGATACGGTCGGCGACGATCTCCGAGATCCGCTGGCTCGCGGCGAGGGCCGACCACGTCAACGCGGCCTATGGCACCGCTATCGAAGTACGCGTGCTCGCGATCCCCGAAGAGTGGCGCGCCCCGGTCCAGGGCGACTTCCAGAAGGAGACCATGGCGTCGCTGGCCGACATCGGGCGGCTCCAGGGCGCCGATCCCTCGGCATGGAAGCTGTGGACCATGCCCGCACGTAACGCGCCGGCCGCGGCGGCGTCCGCTGGGGGAGGCACGGACGCATCGCACCTTGCCGGCGGAGCGGTCGAATGAGCTCTGAGATGTCTCGCGACGCTCAAGGTGCTGCCGCCGCCGATCCGACGGAAGCGACGGTGTTGCTCCGCAGGATTCTGTCCGCGGTTGAGCGGGATCGCAGCCGGGGCAAGCTCGAACTGGCGATCGCGTTGATTCTTTCGCTGACCAGTCTGGCAACGACCTGGTGCGGCTATCAGTCCAAGGAATGGGGAAACGTCCAAAGCAACGCGCAGGCCTCTGCCAATACTGACGAGCGGCAGGCCGCGGAGTACACGATCCTCGGGATGCAGTTGCGGACGTTCGATGGTCTTCAGGTGAGAGAGTATTGGATGGCTCTGCGTGCGGGCGACAACTCGACGCGAGATACCGTCTTTCTGCACATGCGACCCCAGCTGCGAGAAGCGATAGAAGCGAGCATCGCGGCTGGAATCCTCAAGGACCCGTCGGTGGCCGGCCCGTTGCAGCGCCCCGAGTACATCCTGAAAGAAGAACTCGAAGCCAAACGGCTCCGGAAGCAGGCCGAACAGCTGAACGCGGAGGCGCAGGCCGCCGGCAAGGCGGCGGGATCGTACGTCACGCTGACCCTGATGTTCGCTTCCATACTTTTCTTCGGAGGCATCGCGAGCACGTTCACCTCTCGCCGCGCCAGGATCGGGCTTACGAGTGTTGCGATGCTCTTGTTCTTCGTGGCCATGGCCCTGGTCTTCATGGCGCCCGTCTGTAACCAATAGCGTACCCGCCGCCGATCGATCCACCCATTGCCGACCTTTCTGACTCGCTCGAAGTCGCACCGCCAGTCATGCATCCTCCCACCTTGATTGCGCGATTCCCGAAGCATCGATGACTCCACGGCCGGGTCGCCGGAACGTCCATGCAGAATCGGTTCACGGCTGAGTTTCCAGCGGCTCCGTCGTGGCCGCATGTTCAAAGTTCAGGAGAGCACATGATGGCTAGCATCCCCCGGGCCCGGACGTTCGCGATCGCTTCGTGTCTGTGTGTTGGTGCGCTCGGCGTGACCGGAGCGCTCGCCCAACCCTCTTCGACGAGCGACGGGTTGAATCGCACCGTGCTGCCAATCCCCGAGCCGAAGCGCGCAGTCGTCACCGAGCTCGATGCCCGCAACGCCAAGGCTCCGCCGCGATTCGAGGTCCGGGCTCCCGCCAAGGCACCCAACGTTCTGATCATCTTGATCGATGACATGGGCTTCGGACAACCCAGCGCGTTCGGTGGGCCCGTCCATATGCCGACGCTGGAGAGACTGGCCAAGGGCGGGCTGAGTTACAACCAGTTCCACACCACCGCGCTCTGTTCGCCGACTCGGGCGGCTCTTCTCACCGGCCGCAACCACCACATCAACAACATGGGTTCGATCACGGAGACGGCAACTGCGTTCTCGGGCCAGACCGGTCAGCGCCCCAACAGCGTCGCCCCCTTGGCCGAGATGCTGCGACTCAACGGCTACAGCACCGCCGCGTTTGGCAAGTCGCACGAGACCGCCGCCTGGGAGGTCAGCCCTTCGGGTCCCACCGATCGCTGGCCCACCCGCTCGGGCTTCGATCACTTCTACGGCTTTATCGGCGGCGAGACCAATCAATGGGCACCGGCGATCTACCAAGACATGACGCGCGTCGAAGTTCCCAAGGATCCCGACTACCACTTCATGACAGACATGACCAACAAGGCGATCCGATGGACCACTTCCCAGAAGTCGCTGACGCCAGAACGCCCGTTCTTCATCTACTTTGCGCCGGGGTCGACGCACGCGCCGCACCATGTGCCCAAAGAATGGATCGCCAAGTACAAGGGCAAGTTCGATCACGGATGGGACAAGGTCCGGGAGGAGACGCTGGCCCGTCAGATCGAGCTTGGCGTCGTTCCCGCGGGCACCAAGCTCGCCCCCAAGCCTGAGTTCATCAAGGACTGGGACACGCTGAGCGCCGATGAGCGGCGGCTTTTCGCCCGACAGATGGAGGTTTTCGCCGGGTTCGGCGAGCAGACCGACCACGAGATCGGCCGCCTGATTCAGGCCATCGAGGACCTTGGGCAACTCGACAACACGCTCATCTTTTACGAGGCCGGGGACAACGGTGCCAGCGCCGAGGGAGGCGTGAACGGCCTGTTCAGTGAGATGACCTACTTCAACGGGGTGCACGAAACGGTTCCTGACATTCTTGAACACTTTGACGAGCTGGGCGGGCCAATGTCGTACCCGCACTACGCCGCGGGTTGGGCCGTCGCCGGCAACACGCCCTTCACATGGACGAAGCAGGTCGCTGGCAGCTATGGGGGCACTCGCAACCCGCTGGTCGTGCATTGGCCCAAGGGCTTCACGGCCAAGGGTCAGGTGCGTTCGCAGTGGCACCACGTCATCGATATCGCTCCGACCATCCTCGAGGCGGCCGGCCTGCCCGAGCCCAAGAGCGTGAACGGGACCGAGCAGACGCCCATCCAGGGTGTGAGCATGGTGTATTCCTTCGCCAACGCCAACGCCGCGGACCAGCGCAAGACGCAGTACTTCGAGATCTTTGGCAACCGGGGCATTTACCACGATGGGTGGCTGGCCCACACCGTGCATCGTGCGCCGTGGGAACCCAAGCCCAAGACGTCCTTCGCCGACGACACGTGGCACCTTTACCACGTCGCGGAGGACTTCAGCGCGGTCAACGACTTGGCGGAAAGCAACCCCGCGAAGCTCGAGGAGTTGCAGGAGCTGTTCATCAAGGAGGCGATCGCGAACCACGCGACCCCGCTCGATGACCGCGTGTTCGAACGCATGAACGCCGAGATGGTCGGTCGCCCCGACCTGATGGGCGGCCGGACGTCACTGACGGTTTATGACGGCATGATCGGCATTACCGAGAACGCCTTCATCAACACCAAGAACCGCTCGTACACGCTGACCGCCGAAGTCGAGATCCCCGACGGCGGGGCCAACGGCGTGATCATCTCGCAGGCAGGCCGCTTCGGCGGATGGAGCCTGTACCTCAAGGATGGCAGGCCGACGTACGCGTACAACTTTGTTGGACTGGAAACGACGAAGGTCGTCGCGTCCGAAGCGCTCCCCGCCGGCAAGGCGATCATCCGCTACGAGTTCGCCTACGAAGGACCGGGCATGGGCAAGGGTGGCACGGGCACGATCCTCGTCGATGGGAAGAAAGTTGCCGAGGGGAAGATCAAACGAACGCAGCCCGGTTTCTACTCCGCGGATGAGGGCGTGGATGTCGGCCAGGACGGCGAGACACCCGTTTCGGATGACTACCAGGAGGGCAACAACCAGTTCACCGGTAGAATCGTCAAAGTCACCATCGACATCAAGTAGTCCGTCGGAAACTGACGTACCCACGGATCCATCGCGGGTCCACTTCGCAAAGGCACGACGATGCGCAAAGCAACCTTGGCTCGACCAATCTCAAGTTTCCTCGCGATCGCATGCGCGCTCACCTGCGGCTGCGGAAGCACGCCGCGCACGCACACGGGCGACCACGCCGGCGGCACGCCTGCTCACTGGAGCTACGAAGGCGCGACGGGCCCCGCGCACTGGGGCTCCCTTGCGCCGGAGTACGCTCTGTGCGCTAGCGGGATGAGGCAGTCACCCATCGACATCGCGGCCACGGCACCCAAGGACCTGCCCAACATCACGTTCAACTACCAGACCGTTCCGATCGAGATCATCAACAATGGGCACACCGTTCAGGTGAACTACCCGTCCGGCAGCTTCATCGAGCTCGACGGCGAGCGGTTCGATCTCGTGCAGTTCCACTTCCACTCGCCCAGCGAGCACCGGATGCGCGGCCGGTCGGCCGACGCTGAGATGCACCTCGTCCACAAGTCCGCCTCGGGCGGCCTCGCCGTGGTGGGCGTGATGATCGAAGAGGGGCCGCACAATCCAGGGTTTGACCCCGTCTGGAACAACCTGCCTGCCTCGCCGGGACCCGCGCAGCGCGTGAACGCGAGCATCGACGCAGACGACCTCCTGCCGGCCGATCCGCGCACGATCCGCTACGACGGCTCGCTGACCACGCCCCCGGGAACTGAGGGCGTCAGATGGAACCTCATGGTGCAGCCCGTCACGTTGTCAGCGGAGCAACTGGCGAAGTTCCGTCGCATCATCAGCGGCAACAACCGCCCCATCCAACCGCTCAACGGCCGCGCGATCATCCAGGATTCATCCCGGTGATCATCCCGTTCACCCCGACTCTCCGGCATCCAATATCTCCGTCCGGTCGGCGTCCCTTTCTTCGGAGAAAGCTCGTGAAATCGCTGAACTCGTTCATCGTTATGGCGCTGTCATGCTGCGTCTTCGCGACATCGTCGGTGGAGGCCGATGCACGGTCCAACGACCAGGGGGCCATCGCGGCGCCCATGACGCCCGAGTCGCTCGACAAGCTGCTCGCCCCGATCGCGCTCTATCCGGATGCGCTCGTCCTGCAGATCGTCCAGTGCGCGACGAGCCCGTATCAGGTCAACCAGGTCAACGCGTGGCTCAAGCAGAACCCCGACCTGAAGGGCACCGCGGTTCAAGATGCGGCCTCTCAACAAGGGTTCGATGCCAACTTTGTCGCCATCGTCCTGTTCCCGCAGGTGCTCAGCCAGATGGCCGACCAGCCCGACTGGACTCGCGACCTCGGTCAGGCGTTCGTGACCGATCGCACCGGTGTCTTTGCCTCCATCCAACGGCTCCGCACGCAAGCGCAGGCGGTCGGCAACCTGAAGTCAAACGATCAGCAGCAGGTCCAGACCACCACGACTCAGAGCGGTCAGCAGGTGATTGTCATCCAGCCAGCGAACCCGCAGGTCGTGTACGTCCCGCAGTACAGCCCCCAGACTGTGTACGTGCAGCCCGCGACCACGACAACCCAGGCCTCCTCGTCAAACGAGGCGGCGGCCGCCCTCATCGGCTTTGCCGCGGGTGTCTTCGTCGGGGCCGCCATCGACAACAGCGACGACCACTACTACTACGCGTGCGGTGGCTGGGGCTATCGCGGAGCAGCCCTCTGCAATGAGGGCTGGAACGACTACTACCAGCATCGTCAGACGATGGCCAACGACTACTACCAGCATCGCGAGAACATGGCGGGACAGGCGGGGCAGAATCAGGCGAATCGCCAGCAAGCCGCGACGCAGAACCAGGCGGCTCGCCAGTCATCCCTCTCACAGACGCAGGAAACGGCAAACCAGAATCGGAGCGCCAACCAGGCCACCCGCCAGTCCTCCGCGCAGGCGAGCCAGGCCTCCCGTCAGTCCAACGCGAGCGCGAATCAGGCTTCGCGCCAAGCCACCGCCGGGCAGGCACAGAGTGCAGCCTCTCAAGGCGGTCAGGCGGCGGCGGCATCACAGATGGGCGGCAACGCCAGAGCCACCAGCGGAGCGGGTTCCGGCGGTCTCTCCGGGTACCAAAGGGGCGCGAGTGAGCGGGCATCGAGCGCGCGTGGGCAGAGCAGCATGTCACGGAGCGGCGGTGGGCGGAGCGGAGGGGGGCGCCGCTAGTCTTGCGCCCTTGGCGAGTCGCTCTTGCGATCGCCCTTTCAATTGGAAACCGAACATGAACACAGATCAGATGACGGGTTCTTTGCAGTTTCGACGCACCCTCGCCGCGATCATGATCGCTGCGCTGGCGTCCATCGTTGGCTGCGCTGCGGTCTCGCCGGATTACAACGATCAGATGACTTTCGACACGCCCGAGGCGGCGGTCATGACACTGGCCGCGGCGACCAGGGCCGAAGACGCCAGCGCCAGACTCGATGCCATCTTTGGGCCCGATGGTTCGGAGATACTGTCCTCTGGCGATCAGATCGCCGACCGTCATCAGCGGGAGATTCTCACGGTCGCGCTCGAAGAAGGTTGGTCACTTGAGCGCACGGGCGGATCAACCAGGGAGCTCGTGATCGGGCATGAAGATTGGCCGTTCCCGATCCCCCTGGTCAAGGATCGTCGTGGCTGGTGGTTCGATACGGCAGCGGGGAAGCAGGAGATTCTTGCCCGGCGGATCGGGCGCAACGAACTCTGGACGATCCGAGCCCTTCAGACCTACGCGCTCGCTCAGCGCGAGTACGCCAGCGCTGGTCGAGATGGAAAGCCCGCTGGCATCTTCGCGCAGAAGATCCGCAGCGACCCCGGGATGCACAACGGGCTCTACTGGCCAGCGACCAACGCAGAGGACAAGCCCAGCCCGTTCGCTCGGTTCGCATCCGCCGCCTTGGCCGAAGGCTACGGCACCCAGCCGACGGAACTGCAAGCGCCGTATCACGGGTACTTCTATCGCATCCTGACGAGGCAGGGACCCGCTGCGAACGGCGGTGCACAGGACTACATCGTCAACGGGGACATGACGGGTGGCTTTGCGATGATCGCCTGCCCCGCCGAGTACGGCAACGGTGGGATCATGTCCTTCCTGGTCGGACCGGACGGTGTCGTGCACGAATCAGACCTCGGTGCGGACACGTTGTCGAACGCCGCGGCGATCCGCGAGTACAACCCCGACAGCGGCTGGCACCCGGTCGACTGACATCGCTTGACGACAGAACGGCCGCGTTGATGCTCCGACCATCCTTCAGAAGAATGGCAGCAAGAATCAACCCTGGGATTCGGCTCCCTCCTGTCGCCTTCGCGTCAGGCGAACCGCGCCAGGACGGCGGAGAAGTCATCGGCGAGGATCTCGCCACCTGACATCGACTTGGCGAGTTCGTAGAGTTGATCAAGACACTCGCCGCCGGCAAGGGCGTGTTCGCTTACGAACTGGCTGATGCCCGCAACCCCCCAGATCTTGCCGGGCTCGGGCCACACTTCGATCGCACCATCGCTGTAGACGAGCAGCGACGAGGATGAGGGCACGTCGGCACAGAGCGTCGGAAACTCCTCATCGGGCGAGATGCCGATCGGTGGGCCCGGGCAGCGCAGTTGCTGGATGATCCTGCTCGAACCGCTCCCGTTCGCGGGGCCGGGGGCGATCAGCAGCGGTGGCGGGTGCCCGCCCCCGCTGTACGAAAGGGTGCGTGTGCTGATCGAATAGACGCCGTACCAGATCGTGAAGAACATGTTGTGGTGCTGATCCATCGGGAACGCGGCGTTGAGGTGGCGCAGCACGCTGGAAGGGTCGCGAAGATCTCCACCGCCGACCGCACGGCTGCGGACGGAGTTCATGGCAGACACACCTAGCAGGGCGGGGCCGACGCCGTGGCCGCAGACATCGAGCAGGTAGATTGCCAGGTGATCGGCATCGATCCAGAAGTAGTCGAAGCAATCGCCTCCCAGCGACGCGGAGGGGATGTATCGCCAATCGATCCTGACCGGCTCCGCGAGCGGAGCGGGCAGGATCGATTGGACGTACGCGGCGGCCTTCGCGAGCTCGGCGGCCAGCGCGGCCCGGCTCTTGTGCAGCGCATCGAACGCCTGGTTGCGCTGCCGCAGCAACAGGTAGCCGCGCGAGTGGTAGCGGATTCGGGCGATGAGTTCGGTCGGGTCGGGCAGCTTGACGATGTAATCGTTCGCGCCGCGAGCAAACGCCTCGGCCTTGGTGGTCCCTTCTTCCTTGGAACTCAGCACGATGAGTGGCGTGAGCGCGGTGGCCTCCTGCTGGCGATAACCACGCACCAGGTCCAGGCCGTCTGCATCTGGCATGACCAGGTCCTGGAGGATCACCGTGGGTTCGAGGCGTGCCGCTGCCGCGAGCGCCTCCGTGCCCTTCTGGCAGAAGTGGAACGCGATATCCGGCTGCGACGCGAGGATGCGACGGACCGCTTCGCCGATGATCATCTGGTCGTCGACCAGCAAAACCACCGGTCGATCAGCGGACTGTAGCGGCGAGGTGGGCTCTAGGGCGGCAGTCATTCGGTTCTCCGACTGTTTGCGGCTTTCGTGGTGATTCGTGCTGCGATCGCCCCCCCGATGTCACCGATCGGCAGGACCTCCGCGGCCGCACCGATCTCGGCGGCCGCTCCGGGCATGCCCCAAACGACACTCGTCGCCTTGTCCTGCGCGATGGTGTGCCAGCCCGCGGCACGGAGCCTTGCGAGGCCCGCGGCCCCATCGCGGCCCATGCCCGTGAGGAGCGCGGCGATACCGTACGCCGCTTTCGACTTGAGAATCGAGTCGAAGAACACGTCGACAGAGGGTCGATACGGGACTTCGACGGGATCCGCGGTGTACCGCAGACAACCCGCACGGTCGATGACGATGTGATCGCTCGTGCCCGCCAGCATGATGCGCCCCGGGGCGAGCGTGTCGCCCGGTCGTGCAATCTCCACCTGATGGCGGGACTCCCGAGACAGCCATGCCGCCAGACCCGGTGCGAAGGTCGCATCGATGTGCTGGACGATGACCATGGGGCAGGGCAACGGTCTCGGCAAGGCGAGCAGCACCGTCGCCAGCGCCTGCGGGCCACCTGTGGAGACGCCGATGGCGATGAAGGTCCCGATGGCGGTATCTCGGGCGTGGGGAGTCGGTGGAGCAAGTGGCTGCCGAGATTCGGCGCGGCCGACGCCCGAGATGGCGCTGATCGACTGGATCTTCCGCAGCAGCGGCTCGGCGTTCACAGTGCGGCCGTCGGCGCTTAACCCGGGCGTGCCAACGGCATCGAGAGCCCCGGCCCCCAGCGCCTCGAAGACCTTGTTGGCGTTGCCCTCCACCGTCGCTGTGACCACGATGATCGGGCACGGTGTTGCGCGCATGATCCGGCGCGTCGCCTCAACGCCGTCCATCAAAGGCATGATCATGTCCATGAGCACCACGTCCGGCAGATCCCGGGCGCACATGGACACCGCCTCTTCGCCGTTCTCGGCGATCCAGGCGACGGTTGCGCCGGGGATGGTCGCCACGGCGCGCTTGAGCGTCTCGACGGCCAGACGAAGATCGTTGACGATTCCGATGCGCATCAGGTCGGTGCCCCGATCAGGTCCTCGACCATTCGGATCAGCGAGTTATCGTGGAAGCTGCTTTTGGTCAGGTAGGCGCTGGCTCCCGCCTCGAGCCCGAGCAGTCGGTCCTCCTCACGGTCCTTGTACGAGACGATGATGATGGGCAGCTCGGCAAACTTTGATTCACGCCGAACCGCACGGATGAGCTCGATCCCGGTCATGCGCGGCATGTCCACGTCGGTGACCATCAGGTCGTAATGCCCGGCACGCAGCGCGCTATACCCCTCACGCCCGTCGATCGCCACATCTACCTCGTATCCGCGGCGCATCAGCAGCTGGCGCTCGACCTCTCGGACCGTGATCGAGTCGTCGACGACCAGGATGCGGCGTCGGTTCTTCCGGATCGCGGAGGTCTGCGCCGAGGCAACACCCAGGAGCCTGCCGCCATGCAACGACTGCTTGAGCGAGCGCAGAAGGTCATCGATGTCCACCACGAACACCGGCGACCCGTCCGAACGGATCGCCGCGGCGGCGATGTGCGGAACGGCACCCAACCGTGGGTCGAGCGGCCGGACCACAAGATCCTCCTCCCCACAAACCTCATCGACGATCAGGCCGCATCGTTCATCGCCCACGCCGATGATCAGGACGGGCAACACATCCCTTGCCGCCCAGCCCTGTATCCCGCCGAGGATCTCGGCGGCGTGGACGAGGCCGATGCAGCTCTGCTCCAGCGTGAACTGCAGCCGACCCTGCACGGGCCGGACTTCCGCGTGTGGAACCAGAGCGACGCGGTCCAGCCGAGCCAGCGGCAACGAGTACAGCTCGCCCGCGACGCGGACGAGCGCAGCGCGGATGACAGATCGCGTGATCGGGAGCCGGATCTTGAAGCGCACGCCGCGCCCCAGCTCGGATTCGAGCGACACCGCGCCCGAAACCTCACGCACGATGGACTGCACGACATCGAGCCCGACGCCGCGTCCGGAGAGCTCAGTAACCGCCTGCTTGGTTGAGAAACCCGGGAGGAAGAGAAACTCCAGCAGTTCGGCCTGGGTGAGCTGTGCCGCGGTCTGGGAATCGACCATGCCACGTTCGACGATCTTGCTGCGAACCACCTCGGGGTCGATGCCGCGACCGTCATCTCGCAGCTCGATGATCAGGGCGCCGCTGTGGTGCCGGGCGGACAGCGTCACCGTCGCCTCTGGAGGCTTTCCCGCGGCGACCCGCTCGGCTGGAGGCTCAACGCCGTGGTCGAGGCTGTTGCGGATCATGTGGGTGAGGGGCGATTCGAGCTTCTGCAGCGTCTCTCGGTCGACCTCAACAGATTCTCCCAAGATGCGCAGATTGACCGACTTGCCCAGCTGCCGAGCGATGTCCCGCACCATCCGCGGGAACGCGGTGGTGCCCTCCGCGAAGGGGCGCATCCGACTGCGAAGCACCTCGGTGTACATGGCCCCCGAAAGCTCTTCCAGGCGTCGGAACGCTTCGTCAAAGCGTGTGGATTGGTCGACGACCGCGCCCTGCATGCCGCTCGCGGCGGTGGCGAGGGTCATGAGGGCGTCGTTGGTGCGATGGCTCTGGTCAGCAGCGCCGCCCGCGGCTTGAGCGTCGATCCGAAGCCGCTCATGCAATGACTGAACCGCGTTATCGAGCGTGCGCCCGCGAGCCTTGAGCCCCGTCAGGATCGCACGCAACGACTGCAGGCGGGAAGCCTCGACGGTCGACTCTCCCGCCAAGAAGAGCATGCGGTTCAGAACGCCCGCAGCGACCCTGACACTGCCCGCGACGGGCCCGCTCGGTGCGGGGAGGCCTTCTGCCGCCGTCGGCGCTGGGGGCACTGGGAGCGCGGAGGGTGCGGGGGGCGCGATTGGTGCCCGCGGCTCAGCCAGTTCGACCGGCGAGCTCACCGCCGGCGGCGGCGCTCTGAGCTGCGCCACGAGCGCCGGGATACGCTCGGACTGGGCCGAGGTCCACGCTGGCAAGTCCGCCTCCGCAAGCGTGCACACCTCAGCCAGGATATCGACCGACTTGAGAAGCTGATCGACCCGCGGCGCGCCAAGCACCTCGCGGCCATCCTTGGCGGCCAGAAAGCACTCCTCCATGACGTGGGCGAGCGACACAATCACATCGAGGCCGACAATCCGAGCGGCCCCCTTGATCGAATGTGCCGCCCGCATCATCGGCTCGACGACGGCGCGATTGGTCGGCGTCTTCTCCAGCTCGAGCAGCCCCTGGTTGAGTGCCGCGCAATGGGCCTCGGCTTCGAGTCTGAACAACTCGAGCAGGGAGAGCCCGCCGAATCCGGAGCCATCGCTCATGGAAGCCCCGCCTTAAATCCGGCGAGGATCCGTTCGGTGTCGAGAATCGTCACGCACCGCTCGCCAACGTCCGTCACGGCCAGCGTAAAGTCCGCGACTGAGTGCTCGACCGTCACCGGGGGCTTGCGGAGCGCCGATTGGTCAACGCTCTCGACCCCGAAGAGCGCATCAACCTCGAACGCCCACGCGTTGTCGGCCGGGCCGACAACCACCATCCGGCGAGAGTCGGATGCTCCGCCTGTCTGGGCACCGACTTCGCGCGCGGGCAGGCCCAGCAACCGGTGCAGGTCCGCGCAGAGCACAAGCTCGCCACGGATGTTGCAGATCCCGCGGAGCACGCCCCCGACGAGGTGGGGCAACGGGCTGGGACGAGCCACCTGCGTGGCCCGACGCAGGTGCTTCGTTGGGAGGGCGGCTGCCTCCTGACCGATCTTGAACAACAGAAGTCGGATGGACTCGACCCTCCCCGCTCCCGACGCGTGAGCGACGAGCTCGGCATGAGCATCGAGGTCGGCCGACAGAACCGGCCTGTCCAGCAGACGATGGATGGCATCGGGGTGCGCTTGGCTTGGGGCCGCGGGAGCAACCGCCGGGATGTTCGAGTCAATGTCGCTCATGCCCGTCGCTCCGGTGCTGCCGATTCCGACGCGCGTCGAGCACGATCCCAGTACGAAGCGGCACGGCCCGCATCCCCTGCCCGTTCGCTGATGAGCGCCAGTTGCACAAGCGACGCGGGTCGGCCGGGATCCAGGTACAAGGCCTGCTCGAACAAGGGCTTGGCACCCGGGCTGTCGTCGACCGACATGCGGATCATCCCGAGCAGTTCAACCGCCGGAGCGGACGGCCCGGACCGCGCGATGATCTCGCGGATCATCCTCTCAGCGTCGGGTGCGCGCCCGGAGTCGGCGAGCTCGCGGGCGGCTTCGATGGACTGTTCGGGACGCTGCATGGTGTCGGCACGCGATGAAGCGTGCGGCGCAGCCGCGGGGCGCACGATGGGCGCGGCGTGAAGGCGATCCGCGGGACGTCGAGCGGCGCGATGCGGACCCGTGGCAGCCGGCGCACCATCGGCGCGCTCCAGCGCGAACGCGTGGGGAGCGTTGACCGGACGAAGCGGTGAAGCGCCGCGCATGAGCTGCTCGGCGTGGCCGACAAACTGAAGACCGCCGGGGGCAAGCTCGGCGCTGATTGAATCGAGCAGTCGACCCCGCGCGACGACGTTGAGATAGATCAGGACGTTGCGGCAAAAGACCACGTCCCACGGTCCTGAGCCGAGCAGTGCCGATGGTGCGGTCACATCCGCGCGCGTGAATCGCACCAAGGCGCGAACCGCCGGGTCGATCGAGATTCGATCGCCGTCACGCCGGAGGTACGACACGGCCCAGACGGGGATCTCGGTGCGGACCGACGAGGCGCCGTAGACGCCCGACTCGGCGGCGCGGAGGAACTGTGCGTTTCGGTCGATCCCCTCGACGTGGACTCGATCTGCCGACCAGCCCGATTGCAGCGCGGTCATGGCGATGCAGTAGGGCTCCTGGCCCGTGGCGCACCCGATGCTCAGTGCGCGCAGCAAGGGCCCGCCCGCCGCGAGGCGCCGCTCAAAGTATTGCAGGAGCAGCTCGAACGAACGCGGGTAGCGAAACAGCGACGTTTCGGGCACTGCGATGGCCGCGATCAGAAGATCAACCTCATCGGAAGAGCGTTCCAGTTCGGCGATGTAGGCCGGCTCGCCGGCCCCCAACGAGCTCACGCGCTCGGCGACGACCGCCTCCAGGCCGGGACCGTCCAGCAACGACGGCTCGATCTGCGTGTGAGCCTGCAACCAGCGCCTGACCGAGGTGTAGGTCATGCCGCGGCCTCGGTGAATCGCTGCGTCATGACCTGGATCTGATCGGGGGTGAAGAGCTCTTGGGGCCTCACGAGCTGTACTTGGCCTCTTGCTGTCCGTGCGACAGGGCCGAGAAATCGACCCGTCTGGGTCGCGAAGCCGGGGTGACCGCCCGCGGCACCAAAGTCGATCCGCTCAATCTCCAGCACGCTCTCGACCCAGAAACCGACCGACCAATCCATCGGCTCCGCCATGCGGATCACGATCACACGGTTGGCCTGACGGTCGGCCCGGCGACTGGCGGTCAGGAGGCAGGTCGCATCCACCATCGGGATCAGCGCGCCGCGGTAGACAAACAGACCACGCACCCAGCTCGGCGTTCCGGGCGCGGCTCGGCACGATACCGGCGGCAACACCTCAACGATCGATGCTGAGTCGATCGCCATCAGCAGGTCTGCCGAGCGCCAAACTACCGCGAGGCTGCGCACATTCACTCCTTCAGCTTGAACTGGGCCACGGCCTGGCGCAGCAACGCGATGGCGGATTGCAGGTCCGTTGAAGCCCTGCCAAACTCCTGAATCGACTGCATTGTCTGCTGGGCGTTGCCCGTGAGGGAAGACATGGCCTCGCTGATCTGCTGGGCGCCTTCGGACTGCGCCTGCATCGATTCGTTCACCTGCTTGAAGCTCTCGGTGCTTCGGTTGACGCGATCCATGATCTCGGCGAGCTGCGAACCGGCCGAGGCGACATCGCGCACGCCGCGCCGCACCTGGTCGGAGAAACGGTCCATCTCCATCACGCCCGAGGAAACCGCCGCCTGCATCTGCTGCACCATCTGCTCGATGTCGAGGGTCGCCCCGGCGGTCTGGTCTGCGAGGCGACGGATCTCGCGCGCGATGACCAGGAATCCCGACCCGAACTCGCCGGCCTTTTCCGCCTCGATGGCGGCGTTGATCGAGAGTATGTTGGTCTGGTCGGCCACCTTGGTGATCGTGGTGATTACCGCGGTGATCTTCTGAGATCGCTCGTTGATGGCGCCGAGCTTCTCGGCGACGGAGATCGTGGCCCGATCGAGGTCGCGCATGACCGACCCCATCCCCTCGAGGCCGGTCCGCCCGGCGGCCGCGAGCTTGGCCGTCTCGGCGGCGTTCTCCGACACCGACTCCATCGTCCGGACGAGATCCTTGCCGGTCGCTGAGATCTCCTTGACGGCCGCCGCGATCTGGCTCGACGCGGCACCGAAGGTCGATGCCGACGCCTCCTGCTGCCTGCTCGTCGCCGAGATCTCCGTCGCGGTCGAGTGCAGCCGGATACTGGCCTGCTTGACACTGCCAACCAGCGAGTTGAGGTTGCCGTCCATCGCGCTCATCGACCGGACCAGCTGCCCCGTCTCATCGCGGCTCGAGGACTCACCGATCGGCTGCGTCAGGTCGCCACGTGAGATACGTTCGGCGATCTCCGCGACGCCTCGCACCCGGCTGCTCACCGAGCGGGCGATGAAGAGCATCAGGGCTCCGACCAGCACCAACCCGACGCTTCCGATCGTGATGCTACGAGCCAACGCCGCGTCCGCGGGTCTCATGATGTCGGCTTTGGTCCGACGAACAATCACCTTCCAGCCGCCAACCTTCACGGGGTTCATCGCGTAGACGCAACGCTCGCCGAGCACCGGGTCGACTGCCTCGAAGACCGCCGCTTCCGCTTTGTCCGAACGCCAACGAACCGCCATCGCAGCGTAGGGAGACGCCGCCAGTTCCTTGGTCTCCAGGCGGTTCTCTCCGGTGACGTTCTGGGCATCCGAGGTCGCAGCGATGAAGCGATCGCCAGCGCTGAGTATGAAAACGTCGGTCCCCAACTTGGACTTGATGCCCTCAGCTATGTCCTGAACCACATGGAGGTCGCGGTCCACGCCTGCGCTTCCGGCGAACCTGCCATCGATGATGATCGGGAACGCGTGTGTCACCACCACCACGCCATCTCTGAGGACTGGCTCGGTAACAACCGCGCTGGGCTTGCCGCTGACAGAGAACTCGTTCTTCGGGCTCAGATAGGACTCGGTGGCTTCCATCCCGGACGGCCGGTGCAGCGTGTTGGTGACGGCATCGCCCCTCCAGTACGGCATGAAACGCCCCGCAGCATCCATCGCCTCGCGCGGCAGGTCTACCTCTTTGAGTGCCGCGACGTCCTGCCCGTCGGCGTTGGGCTCGTAGACGATGTGAGCTCCAACAATCAGCGGGAAGTTCGCGTTCACAGCCTTCACGAAGTCGGTAGTGGCCCTGCGCTGACCGAACATCCCATTGGCCTGCGCCAGCGACATGACCGTCGCGACGTTGTTCCAGCGCTCATTGCGGAAGCTCAACTCGGTCGCGGCCCCGTACGCGCTCACTTGAAGGATCTTCTCCTGAGCGGCGTGCATGCCCTGGTAGCTGTCGATGGAGCTCATCGCGACGATCGCGCCGATCACCAGCATGGCGGGCAGGATGCCGAACAGCAGGAGGCGGCCGGAGAGCGTGTCAACGAAGGAGGTCTTGGTCATGGATCAGGTAGAACCTTCTGCTGCTGAATCAGCGGGCACCGGTTGGCATTCAGTTCGCCACGAACCTCGTCCGGTAAGAGGTCCTTCGCGTACAGGATAGTAACTCCGCACAGGGGGGCAAAGACGAGCAAAACCGCGACCAGAACCGTCCCCCTCCAAGTCTTTGTGCCCGTCAGGTTCGGCAGCGGCAGTGACCCAGCACACGCTCGGATGACAGGCCCCGCACGCAACCCCGATGCGTTTGAGTGCTCTTCAGCCTGAGCGCGATCTCGTCGGGGTGCTTCACGATCGGCGGTGACTGGTCGCCGCGCGAGAGACGCCAAACCAACGAGCCGTCTACGCTTTGCCATGTGCGGCCGCTACACGAATCTCTTCAAGTGGAAGCAGCTTCATCGGCTGATGACGCTCACCACCCCGCCGATGGAGTTCGGCGAGCGGTACAACATCGCGCCGACGCAGTTGGCACCGGTGGTGCGGGCGGCGGATGCGGGTGGTGCGTGTCTCGATCTGCTGCGCTGGGGACTGATCCCATCCTGGGCGGATGACGCATCAATCGGTGGCGGGCTCATCAACGCGCGGTCGGAGACCGTTGCGCAGAAGCCCTCGTTCCGCGGCGCGTATAGGAGCAGGCGCTGCGTCGTACCCGCCAGTGGTTTCTACGAATGGCGGGCGATCACCGCGGAGCAGCGCAAGCAGCCGTACTACATCGTGCCCGCTGCGGATGATGACCTGTTCCTCTTCGCCGGGCTTTGGGAACGGTGGACTCCGAGGGATGGAGGCGATGCGATCGAGTCGTTCGCGATCCTGACCACATCCGCCAACGAGTTG